>NZ_JBITGS010000019.1:0-212729 GCF_044457265.1 Streptomyces sp. NPDC050564
CTCGCGGCGCCCCCCCCCCCCCCCCCCCGCGGGTGCGCCCCCCCCCCCCCCCCCCCCCCCACCCCCCCCCCCCCCGCCCCCCCCCCCCCCGCCCCCCCCCCCCCCCGCCCCCCCGCGCCCCCGGCCGGGCGCCCCCCCCCCCCCCCCCCCCCCCCCTCTCTCATGTCGCCGAGCAGGAAACCGCCGGCACCGCGCCACCCCCCGGCGCTCCCCCGAACCCGAAGCTCGCCGAACCGCCCACCGCGATCGCCCCGTTGTGATCGGCGTTGACGGCGGTGACGGTCGTCCCGCTCTGCGTGTACGTGCGGGTTCCTCTCGGGAGGCGCGGCCCCGGAACGGATGGGAGCGCTCCCGTGCACCGCGCACTCTCCATGGAAGGGATTGATCATGGACACGTCAAGCATTCGGACGGAAGTCGCTCGCGGAGAGGACGAGGCGCTCGGCAAGCGGACGGGAGGCTGGGCGAGCAGAACGGGGGGTTCTCGCCGAGAGGGTGACAAGGGCGGCAATCAGTGCCTCTATGGAGGGCATGAGCAGTACCCCGACTCCGAGCCCCGAGCTCGCCCCGCTCGCCAAGCAGTACGCCGTCCTGCTGACGAGCCACAAGAAGGACGGCACGGGCGTAGGCACCCCGGTGAACATCGCCGTCGAGGGTGACCACGCGTACTTCCGCACCCCGGGCAGCACCTGGAAGGTCAAACGCCTGCGCAACAACCCGGAGGTGGAGATCGCTCCCTCCACCTTCCGTGGCGCGCCCACCGGGCCCGAGATCCACGCGCGGACGCGGCTGCTCGACCACGGCAGCGAGGAGGACAAGCACGCGGCGAAGCTGCTGCGGCACAAGTACCCGTTCATGCAGGGCGTCTTCGTGCCGCTCGCCCACAAGGTGATGCGGACGCCGACGCTGCACTACGAAGTGCGGCCGTTGGAGGAGTAGTACGTGAAGTGATGCGGGTCAGTTCCGGCGCAGCAGCCGCCTGAAGCCGATGATGACGGCGAAGGCGGCTGCGACCGCGATGGCGCCGACCTTGAACCCGCCGCTCAGCCGGTCGCCGTCACTGCCGGAAGCCGAACTTCCGTCCTTCGAAGGCGATGTGGAACCGGACCCGTGGTGCCCGGGCACGCTCTCCGGCTGCACGCTGCTGTCCGCGCCCTCGCTCCCGTACATGAGCTCGGACCCGTCGGGGGTGTAGGTGACGGACTCGCCCTGCCCCTGCAGGGGGACGTTCAGCCGCCCCTGACGTTTGATCTTCCCGCCGTTCCAGTCGTACGCGATCCCGCCGAAGTACCCGCGTACGGCGAGCTGCTTGCCGTCGGGCGAGAAGGCGCTGTCGGTTGCCCAGAGGTCGATCGTGGCGACGGGCTTGAAGATGTTGGTGCCGGAGGCGGAGAGCTGGGCGGGGCCCTCGTAGAGGTGGCCGCCGTCCTCGTTCTTGTCGACGATGTAGACGCGCCCGGTCTTGGGATGGACCATCAGCGACTCCGCATTGCGCGGCCCGTCCGAGTACTTCACGACGTACTGCGTGGCGCGGATCGTCTGGTCCTTGAGCACCTTCGGCTCGGGCAGCTTGTAGATCCATACGTGATCCCATGTGCCGCCGAGGTTGTCGCCGATGTCGCCGACGTAGAGGTTGTCGTCCGGGCCGATGGAGATGGCCTCGACATCCCGGGGGGCGCCGACCCCGCTCATGGTGACGGTGGCGACGGTCCTGCCCGTCCTGCTGTCGACGGCGTACAAGTACGCTCCGTCGTCGCTGTCGTTGTGGGTCCAGTAGATGCCCGGGTGGGCGTGCGAGGCGGCGAGTCCGCTGGACTCGGTGATCCTGGGGTCCTTGATCGTGAACCCGTTGTCCGCGCTGTCGGCGACGGCCGGCGCCGCCAGGGCGACGACGAGGACGGCTCCGGCGAGAAGCGAAGGCGATCGGCGCATGAGCCCAAGCCTGCCATCCCGGCGGACGGTTCACGCGGTGGCCGCCGGCCGAACTCGCACGGAGGCGGGTCTCGCACGCAGACGCGTCCCGCGTGGAGGCGCGTCCCGCACAGAGGCGCGGCCAGCACGGAGACGCGTCCCGCACGAAGGCGTGTCCAGCCTCACACCCCCACGGCCCAAGACACTCCCGTTGATCGTCCATGATGAGCGGATGCTCAGGTTCATGCCCGTCGGCGACTCCATGACGATCGGTAGCGCGGGCGAACACACATGGCGTTACCGAATGTGGCAGCACCTGCGCGCGACGTACGGGGGCCCGTTCAAGATCGTCGGTCCGCGCGAGACGCTCTACGACAAGGCGACGGACTCCCCCGACTCGTACGAGTACGCGGACCCGGACTTCCCCCGCGCCCACCTGGCCGGCTGGGGCGAGGGCTGGCTGCACATGGCCCCACTGATACACGACGCGGTCCGCGCGCAGCGCGCCGACGTCCTGCTCGTCTCCCTCGGCCTGATCGACCTCGGCTTCTACACGAACGCGACCCAGACGGCGGACAATGCCCGCGCCTTCATCGAGCAGGCCCGCGCCGCGAACCCGCGGATCCGCATGGTCCTGCTCCCGGTGATCCCGAACGTCCGCGCCGAGTCCGACACCCCCTTCGCCGCCGAGGTATCCGCCTTCAACGAACTCCTCGCCAAGACCGTGGCCGACCTCGACGAACCCCGCTCCCCGCTTCTCCTGGCCTCCCCGCCCCCGTCGTACGACATCAACTTCGACACGTACGACGGCACGCATCCGAACGCGAGCGGCGAGCACAAGATCGCGGAGGGGTTCGCAGAGGCGATGTACCAGGCGTGGGACCTGGGCGAGCCCTACGCGGCCGAAACCGCCTGACCGATTCCCGGCGTTGTCCGGTCACCGTGCAATCGTTGTACCGCGCGGCTGCACTCGACCGGGTTGCGGCCGGGGAGGAGCGCCACGATGACCGCCGTAGACGACAGGATCGTCATGGCCGACGCCAACAGCAAGCGCTTGGACGAGTGGTTCGAGCGTCTTGAGCGCATGCCCGTCCCCGAAGGATTCAGGGTCGAGATCGTCGGGGGCAACGTTCACATGACGCCGCAGCGCGATGCCCACTGGGAGATCATCCGTCGAGGACACCCAGCCCAAGGACGGCGAATACGTCAGCGAGCTCTCCGTCGCCTTCGGCGCAGACGTGGACATGACCGCCACTTCCCTCGACCTCACGCTCAAGACCGGTAAGTTCCCCCGGGACTAGGGATATCGCGCGCCAAAAGGCATGTGGCACGATGCCGCGGTGATCGCCAACACCCCCATATCTCCCGCCGTCCCCGCAGGTCGGATGGCCCGGGCCCCGCAACCGGCATTAGACCTGCCCCAAGGACTGGAGCTGCGCCCCTGGCGCCCGGGCGATGCCGACGCGCTGGTGGCCGCGGGCCAGGATCCCGCGATTCGCCGATGGAACCTCCTGTATGTGGAGTCGCCGGAAGACGCCCGCAAGAGGATCGCGCGCATGCACGAGCGCTGGCAGGCCGAACAGGGCGCGATCTGGGCGATCGCGCGGTCGGGCGACGATAGCGGCGGCGCCGAAGCCATGGGGCTCATCGGATGGAACGACATCGATCTCACCGGCGGCAGCGCCGAGATCGTCTACTGGATTCTGCCCGCGGCCCGCGGCGGCGGTGTCGTGGTCGAGGCCGTGAAGCGCCTCAGCCGGTGGGCCCTTGAGGATCTCGGACTGCACCGCCTGCGGCTGTGCCACTCGGTGGCCAACCCGGCCTCCTGCCGAGTGGCGGCCAAGGCCGGCTACTCCCTCGAAGGCACCATGCGCGGCGCCCTGCTCCACGCGGACGGCTGGCACGACCAACACCTGCACGCCCTCGTCCAGGGGGACACCTTGGGCGCAGGGTGACGTGGCACCTGGGCGGGCCGCACGTGGCACGCAGCCCAAGGACGGCGACTACTTCGTCGAGATGACCGTCACCTTCGGTGGAGACGTCGACATGACCACCACCCCCCTCGGCCTCACCCTCAAGACCGACGAGTTCCCCCGCGACTAACCCGCCCTGCGGGCGATGACCGGCGGCTCGCCCCGGGTCCAGATCGCCTCGATGGCCATGCGGCTGAAGCGCCGGCCGAGTGGGGTGCGGCGGAGTTCGGCCCGGTAGTAACCCCCCACCGTGAAAAGGGGGTTGGCGTCCGGCCCCCGGTCCTTGAGTGTGGTGTCGAGGTGGACATGGGTCGTCAGGGCATTCCAGGAGACGGTGACTGTCGCCCCGTCGGCCGTCAGGCCTTCCGGCGCCGTGACGACGTCAGTGACGATGTCCGTGGCGATGTGCTGCGTGCGTGCGTACCGGCCGAGCGCCTCGGCGGTGCCCTCCGCCAGGGCCTTCCTGCCTTCGGTCACCCCTAGAGGGCTCACGCCTCGTACGTCGTCCGTGAAGTAGGCGCGCGCCCAGTCGTCGTCGAACTTCCGCTCGTCGAGCGACCGGAAGAACCGGCTGACGAACAGGCTGATGGCGTCGTGATCCGTGTGCGTGGTCATGCCGCAAGCCTCGGACCTAAAGCTTGGTCGAGGTCAAGCGGCGGCCGGACCACGGTCCTGCTTACGGGCTGTCACCAGCGCGAAGGACAGGAACTCGCCGGCGTCGGCGGTCAGCATGTCGATGACCGGCTGGTGCGCGGCCCGCCCCTCCGGCAGGTGTTCGGCGCACGCCCGGCTCCACAGCAGCCAGTCCCGCCAGGCGTCCTCCTGCAGGCGCGCGGACGTCACCGCGACCAGCTCGGTGATCTCCCACTGGAACCGCCACCACTCGGGTGTGTGCCAGGCGATCGCCTCCCAGCCGACGAGGGCCTTGATGTGCGCGGGGATCGCCCCCAACTCACGGACCTCGCGGGTCAACGCGGGCGTGGCGATGCCGAGTTGGCCCCCGGGGCGGAGGAACCTCACCAGGTACGGCAGATAGCTGTCCGCCGTGCCGAAGTACTCGAACGCGTCAATGCTCACGATCGCGTCGAAGCTGCCCTCCTCGAAGGGCAGTTGATGCGCCTCGGCACGCACCGCCTCCACCTGCCCGTCGACACCCGTATGCGCGAAGACGGCCGCCGCCTCGTCCGCCCCGACCCACCAGTCGGCCGCGACGACCCGTACGCCGTACTCACGGGCGAGGAAGACGGAGGTCGCCCCCTTCCCGGACCCCAGGTCGAGGACCCGCATGCCCGGCCGCAGGTCCAGGTCCCGTGCGAGGTCCTCCAGGAGCCACAGGGGGTGAGGGCCCATGTCGAGGCCGAGGAGCCAGCCCGGGTCGTAGGCGGAGGAGCGGGGGTAGCGGTCGGGCCGGACGAGTGCATCGAGTGCGGTCACGACGTACGAGCCAACCGGCTCACGGGGCGCGGGACAACTGGGTTTCGGGGTGCGGTGGCCGGTGATCCTCCTCCCAGTACGCCAGTACGCCAGTACGCGACGCCAGGACGGCGAGCCGGATGAGGAAGGCCCTCGGGTTCTTCCCGGAAGGCGTTGCCGTGCCTGCCCGACGGGTGGAGCGCCGCCGCCGTGAGGGCGAACGCCCTTGCCTAGAGCGCACTCCACCCCGTTGGCTAAGGAGTCATGAAGTACACGCAGCTCGGACGCACGGGACTCAAGGTCAGCCGGCTCGTCCTCGGCACCATGAACTTCGGTCCGCAGACCGATGAGGCCGACAGCCACGCCATCATGGACGCGGCGCTGGACTCGGGGATCAACTACTTCGATACCGCGAACGTGTACGGCTGGGGCGAGAACAAGGGCCGTACGGAAGAGATCATCGGCAACTGGTTCGCCAAGGGCGGCGAGCGGCGCGACAAGGTCGTCCTCGCCACCAAGGTGTACGGGAACATGGCGGCCGACGGCGAGCCGTGGCCCAACCACGACAAGCTCTCCGCGCTCAACATCCGGCGGGCCGTCGACGCCAGCCTCAAGCGGCTGCAGACGGACTACATCGACATCTACCAGTTCCACCACATCGACCGCGCGACTCCCTTCGAGGAGATCTGGCAGGCGATCGACGTGCTGGTCCAGCAGGGGAAGATCCTCTACGTGGGGTCCAGCAACTTCCCCGGGTACAAGATCGCCCAGGCCAACGAGATCGCCGCGCGGCGCCACGGCACGATCGGCCTCGTCAGCGAGCAGTGCCTCTACAACCTCGCCGAGCGGCGCGCCGAGATGGAGGTCATCCCGGCCGCGCAGGAGTACGGGCTCGGGGTCATCCCCTGGTCGCCGCTGCACGGCGGTCTGCTCGGCGGCGTGATCAAGAAGGAGGTCGAGGGCGGGCGCCGGGCGAGCGGCCGGTCCGCCGACGCCCTCGCCAACACCTCCGTACGCGCGCAGATCCAGGCGTACGAGGATCTGCTCGACAAGCACGGCCTGGAGCCCGGCGAGGCCGCGCTGGCCTGGCTGCTGACCCGGCCCGGCGTCACCGGCCCCATCGTCGGCCCGCGCACCGCGCAGCAGCTGGAGTTCGCGCTGCGCGCCGTCGAGCTGGAGCTGTCGGAGGAGGTACTGGAAGGTCTCGACGAGATCTTCCCGGGGCCTGGGCCGTCGCCGGAGGCTTTCGCCTGGTAGCACTCCGTAAGGGGCGCTGGGAGCGGCGCGACCGGCCACGGCCGGCCCGCAGCCGGCGAACCACCTGCGGCATCCCGGCTCTCCGACGGAGCGCGGCGGTGGCGGTCGGTTACCTGACCGCCGCCGCCAGCGCCACCACGACGAACATCAGCACGAGCACACCGGCCATGATCCGGTTACGGGTCTTCGGGTCCACACATCGAGCCTAACCGGCCGCCCCGAGCGGCCAGCGGGCGACCGTCTCATAACGGGGCTGCTCCCCGGGCACGCCCGACTTCGGCAGCCGGCTGCGGACGAGGCACAGCTCCCCCACCGTCCACTCCTGCCCTTCGAAGGCGCCCAGGGCGGTGACGTACGCCTCGAAGCGCGCGGAAGCGCGGCTGCGGGCCACGGTCAGATGGGGATGGTAGGGGCGGTGGTGCCCCATCGGGATGCCCGCCTTGCGCGCGGCCGCGTCCGCCCGGTCGGCCAGCAGCCGCATGGTCCCCAGGTCGCCCGCCACACCCACCCACAGGGCACGCCCGCCGAAGTGGCCGCCGCCACGCAGCGACACGGGGAAGGGATCCGTGCGGTGGGCCGCGCGGGCCAGCCGTTCCGAGAGGTCCGGGACGTTCTCCTCGTCCACCTCGCCGTAGAACGCGAGCGTGAAGTGCCAGCCGGGGCGGCCCGTCCACCGCAATGCCTCGGCCCCCGGCAGCCGCTCCAACTCATCGACCTCCGAGGCGAGTTCACGGACCACACCCTCCGGAGGCAGCACCGCCGCAAAAAGTCTCATGCCGTCACCCTTCCAGGGAACGGATCATCCGGCGACCCCCGCCCGGCATGGGGATCCGCACGTCCACGGGGGGACGCCGGATGCCCGTGCCCGGGGGTGCGGGACGCCCGCTGCGGGCGACCGCCGCGCGGGCGACGACGGCAAGCTCGTCGCGTATCACGAGGGCAACGGCTTCACGCCGACGGCGTCCTCACCGTCGGGGACCGGCCGGGCCAGGTGCCGGCCCGGCGCGTGCAGCCGTCTGTCGTCACGCCGCCGGGGCCAGCTGCTCCTCCCGCTGCTCCTTCGGTACGAAGCGGACGTGCGGGTGGCCGTGGTGCCAGCCGAGGGAGAGGCGGAAGCCGCCGATGCGGGCCAGGATCAGGCCGATCGTGGTCGCGGCCGCCAAGGAGATCAGGCCGCCGAGGGCGAAGCCGACGCGGGCGCCGTAGGCGTCCGTGGCCCAGCCGACGAGTGGTGCCCCCAGTGGTGTACCGCCCATGAAGACCATCATGAACAGCGCCATGACGCGACCGCGCATCGCGGGGTCGGTGGCCATCTGGACCGAGGTGTTCGCGGTGACGTTGACCGTCAGGCCGAAGATGCCGATCGGGACCATCAGGAGAGCGAAGAGCCAGAGGGAGGGGGCTGCTGCCGCCACCACTTCCAGCGCGCCGAAGGCCACCGCCGCCGCGATCAGGATGCGCAGCCGGGCTGTACCGCGGCGGGCCGCGAGCAGCGCGCCGGCCAGCGAGCCGAGCGCCATCAGCGTGTTGAAGAGGCTGTATGCGCCGGCCCCCGCGTGGAAGATGTCGTCCGCGTACGCCGACAGCCAGACCGGGAAGTTGAAGCCGAAGGTGCCGATGAAGCCGACGAGGACGATCGGCCAGATCAGCTCCGGGCGGCGCGCCACGTACTGAAGGCCTTCGCGCAACTGGCCCTTGCCGCGGGGCGTCCGCTCGACCACGTGGAGTTCGCGGGCGCGCATCAGCAGCAGGCCCGCGATGGGGGCCACGAAGGAGAGGCCGTTGAAGAGGAAGGCCCAGCCGGTGCCGACGCCCGTGATCAGCAGGCCCGCCACCGCGGGGCCGACCAGGCGGGCCGACTGGAAGTTCGCCGAGTTCAGGCTGACCGCGTTCTGCAGCTGGCCCGGGCCGACCATCTCGGAGACGAAGGACTGGCGGGCCGGGTTGTCGAGGACGGTGGCGAGGCCCACGGCGAAGGCGGCCAGGTAGACGTGCCAGACCTGGACATGGCCGGAGAGGGTGAGGAAGGCGAGCGCCAGGCCGGTGACGGCCATCGCCGTCTGCGTCACGAGCAGCGTGGGCCGCTTGGGGAGGCGGTCGACGAGGACACCGCCGTACAGCCCGAAGAGGAGCATCGGCAGGAACTGCAGCGCGGTGGTGATACCGACCGCGGCGGACGAACCGGTCAGGCTCAGTACCAGCCAGTCCTGGGCGATGCGCTGCATCCAGGTGCCGGTGTTGGAGACGACCTGGCCGAGGAAGAACAGGCGATAGTTCCGGATCTTCAGCGAGCTGAACATCGAGGAGGAACGCGTCGCGCGGGGCGAACGGTCGAAAGCGGACGGGGAGTCGTGGGTGGCTGGTGCGGGGGCGGAGTCTGCTCCGGGTCCCGTACTCAAAAGGGCTCGCCTCCTTGGCGGTCGTTGACGTCGGCGTCATGGGAGGGCGTCGGCGATGGTCGAAACAGGGGAGCGGCCCTCCCGGGGGAGGGCCGCAGGTGGTCACAGATGCGCGAGCTTTTCCAGGACGGGTGCGGCTTCGCGGAGCTTCGCCCATTCGTCCTCGTCGAGGGCCTCGACGAGTCCGGCCAGGAACGCGTTCCGCTTGCGTCGGCTCTCTTCGAGCATCGCCTCGGCCTTGTCGGTCTGTGTGACGACCTTCTGGCGCCGGTCCTCGGGGTGCGGCTCCAGCCTGACAAGACCCTTGGCTTCGAGCAGCGCGACGATGCGCGTCATCGAGGGCGGCTGCACATGCTCCTTGCGGGCGAGCTCGCCCGGCGTGGCGGTGCCGCAGCGGGCCAGGGTGCCGAGCACCGACATCTCGGTGGGGCTCAGCGACTCGTCGACCCTTTGGTGCTTGAGTCGACGCGACAACCGCATCACTGCGGAGCGCAAGGCGTTCACGGCGGCCTCGTCGTCGCCATGGGTGAGGTCAGGCATGTCTTTAGCGTAACTCATTACTCTCCCTAAAGACCACCGGGATGCCCGTGAACCGCACCACTGGGTCCCGACATCACTCATATGAGTGAGCCCGCTCCGGAAAGTGACCCCTCCTCCGTCGAGGTCCGGCGACCCTCGAGTCCATGGGGACCACAGTGCTCAGCCTGCGGATAGACGGGGAGCTGCTCAACCGGCTCCGACACCACGCCGCCAAACGCGGAATGAGCGTCCAGGACTATGTCGTCCAGACGCTCATTCGCGATGACTTCGACGAGCGGTTCCAGACCGCGGTCGAGGAGACGGAGAAGTTCTACGGGGTCACCTGAGACCCCGTACGGCCGCTTACGTCAGCCCCAGCGCCGGCATCAGGTAGTAGAAGGCGAACACCGCAGACACCACGTACATCGCGATCGGGATCTCACGGCCGCGCCCGGCGGCCAGGCGCAGCACCACGAAGGTGATGAAGCCCATGCCGATGCCGTTCGTGATCGAGTAGGTGAACGGCATCATCATCATCGTCACGAAGGCCGGGATGGCGATCGTGTAGTCCGCCCAGTCGATCTCCTTGATCGAGTGGGACATGATCAGGAAGCCGACCGCGATCAGGGCGGGCGTGGCGGCCTGCGACGGGACCATCGTGGCGACCGGGGTGAGGAACAGCGCCGCGGCGAAGAGCGCGCCGGTGATGACGTTCGCGAAGCCGGTGCGAGCCCCTTCGCCGACACCCGCCGTGGACTCCACGAAGCAGGTGGTGGCCGAGGAGGAGGTGGCGCCGCCCGCGGCGACCGCGATGCCGTCGACGAACAGGACCTTGTTGATGCCGGGCATGTTGCCCTGTGCATCGGTCAGTTTGGCCTCGTCACTGACGCCCATGATCGTGCCCATCGCGTCGAAGAAGCACGACAGCAGCACGGTGAAGACGAAGAGGATGCCGGTCAGCACGCCGACCTTGCCGAAGCCGCCGAAGAGGCTGACCTTGCCGACGAGTCCGAAGTCGGGCGGGGCGACCGGGTTGCCGGGCCACTTCGGGGTGGTCAGACCCCAGGACGGGATCGTGGCGACGGCGTTGATGATCAACGCGAGGACCGTCATCGTGACGATCGAGATCAGGATCGCGCCGGGCACCTTGCGGACGATCAGCGCGAGGGTGAGCAGCGTGCCGAGGACGAAGATCAGAACGGGCCAGCCGTTGAGGTGACCGTCCGAGCCGAGCTGGAGCGGGACCGTGGTCTGCGCGACGTCCGGAATGCGCGAGACGAAGCCCGAGTCGACCAGACCGATCAGCATGATGAACAGGCCGATACCGATCGAGATGCCCTTGCGCAGGCCCAGCGGCACCGCGCTCATGACGCGCTCGCGCAGACCGGTGGCGACCAGCAGCATCACGATGAAGCCGGCGAGGACGACCATGCCCATCGCGTCCGGCCACGACATCCGCGGGGCGAGCTGGAGTGCGACAACCGTGTTCACACCCAGACCCGCCGCCAGCGCGATCGGCACATTGCCGATGACACCCATGAGGAGGGTGGTGAACGCCGCGGTCAGAGCGGTCGCGGTGACCAGCTGGCCGTTGTCCAGGTGGTGCCCGTACATGTCCTTCGCGCTGCCCAGGATGATCGGGTTCAGCACGATGATGTAGGCCATCGCGAAGAAGGTGGCGAAACCGCCGCGGATCTCGCGCGGGATGCTGGAGCCCCGCTCGGAGATCTTGAAGTAGCGGTCCAGGGCGCCCTGCGCGGGGCGGGGCTCCGGCTGCTCCGGGGTGGGGGCCTTGGTGACGGCCGAGGTGGACATGCGTGACCTCATCGTGCGGGGGCCTTACGGGGCCAGTACGAGCGCCCTGACGATGGGGGTCCCCCGCTCGAACGGAGTCGAGAGTGGGGCAGGGCGCCGGGCTGGGAACTTGATCGAGTCTGGCCGTTACGCGATCACCAGCAGGTTTCTTCGATGTTTCTGTTGGCGTTTCGTACGAAGAGAAAGAGCCAGACTCAGACCGTTTCAGTATGAACATATGAGTCGGAAATCGCTATCTCCGCGCGTAGACCCTTGGTATACAAGGGCGCGCACAGGCCCGGCTCCCGCCCGATCCGCGGCCTCGTAAGCTGTGCACATGGCGAAGTGGACCCCCAAGCACGAGGCGCCGGAGCCCCTGGAGGGCCCCGTCGTCGCCACCATCACCGGCGGCACGATCCTCTGGTTCGTCCTCTTCCTGGTGCAGCTGCCGTTCTACGGCTGGTTCGACGACCACGGGCACACCTGGTGGGTGTGGACGTGCCTGGCCGGCGCGGGTCTCGGACTGATCGGCATCTGGTACGTCCGCAAGCGCGACGCCGCCATCAAGCGCGCCGCGGCCGCCGGCACCGATCCGGCCGCCACTGCTGCGGAGTAACAAGCTCCCCCTACAACCAGGGCATCACTCCCCCGCGCCCGAGTCCTCCCCAGGTCGGATCTTTGGGGCACTCGGCAGGTGAAGCCGTATATCCGCACGTACCGTCGAATGCATGACGCACATCGACGCGGGCGCCGAACTCGATCCCGTTCACCCCGTGCCCCTTCCCGCCTCCCGGCGGTCGGAGGGGTTGTCCGCCGCCGAGGTGGCCGAACGGGTCGCGCGTGGCGAGGTGAACGACGTCCCCGTGCGCAGCAGCCGCTCGATGGGCGAGATCGTCCGCGCCAACGTCTTCACCCGGTTCAACGCGATCATCGGTGTGCTCTGGCTGGTCATGCTGTTCGTGGCGCCGTTCCAGGACAGCCTGTTCGGGTACGTGATCATCGCCAACACCGGGATCGGCATCATCCAGGAGTGGCGGGCCAAGAAGACCCTGGACTCGCTCGCGGTGATCGGCGAGGCGAAACCGACCGTGCGCAGGGACGGGGTCGCCGCCGAGGTCAGTACGTCGGAGATCGTGCTCGGGGACCTGATCGAGATCGGCCCCGGTGACAAGATCGTCGTGGACGGCACCTGCGCCGAGGCCGACGGCTTGGAGATCGACGAGTCGCTGCTCACCGGTGAGGCCGATCCGGTGGTCAAGCACCCCGGTGACCAGGTGATGTCGGGCAGCTTCGTGGTCGCGGGCGGAGGCGCGTTCACCGCGGCGAAGGTGGGGCGGGAGGCGTACGCGGCGCAGCTCGCCGAGGAGGCCTCACGCTTCACGCTGGTCCACTCCGAGCTGCGGACCGGTATCTCCACGATCCTCAAATACGTGACGTGGATGATGATCCCGACCGCGATCGGTCTGATCATCAGCCAGCTCGTGGTCAAGCAGCACGGCCTCAAGGACTCCATCGCGCGGACGGTCGGCGGGATCGTGCCGATGGTTCCGGAGGGGCTGGTCCTGCTCACCTCCGTCGCCTTCGCGATAGGCGTCATCCGGCTTGGCCGGAAACAGTGCCTCGTGCAGGAACTTCCCGCCATCGAGGGGCTCGCCCGCGTCGACACCGTGTGTCTCGACAAGACCGGCACCCTCACCGAGGGCGGCATGGACGTCACCGAGCTGCGGCCGCTTCAGGGCACCGACGAGTCGTACATACGCAGAGTCCTCGGCGCGCTCGGCGAGTCGGACCCGCGGCCGAACGCCTCGCTCCAGGCGATCATCGCCGCCTACCCGGACAGCGAGGAGTGGCGCTGCACCGAGTCGCTGCCCTTCTCCTCGGCCCGCAAGTACAGCGGGGCGTCCTTCAGCGAGGGGAACGGGGAATCCAGTACGTGGCTCCTCGGCGCCCCCGACGTGCTGCTGCCCGCCGGAGATTCCGCGCTCGCCGAGACCGAGCGGCTGAACGAGGCCGGGCTGCGGGTGCTGCTGCTCGCCCGGGCCACCAAGGACCTCGACGCCCCGGAGGTCAAGAAGGGCGCCCGGCCCACCGCCCTCGTCGTCCTCGAGCAGCGGCTGCGCCCGGACGCGGCGGACACCTTGAACTACTTCGCCGAGCAGGAGGTCAAGGCGAAGGTCATCTCCGGCGACAACGCGGTGTCGGTGGGCGCGGTGGCCGGGAAGCTCGGGCTCACCGGCTCCGTCGTGGACGCGCGCCACCTCCCCGACGAGCGGGAGGAGATGGCGAAGTCGCTGGACAAGGGCACGGTGTTCGGGCGGGTCACCCCGCAGCAGAAGCGGGACATGGTGGGCGCGCTGCAGTCGCGCGGACACACGGTGGCGATGACGGGCGACGGCGTGAACGACGTGCTCGCCCTGAAGGACGCCGACATCGGTGTCTCGATGGGCTCGGGCTCGGAGGCCACCCGGGCGGTGGCCCAGATCGTCCTTCTCAACAACAGTTTCTCGACGCTGCCCTCGGTGGTCGCGGAGGGCCGCAGGGTCATCGGGAACATCACCCGGGTCGCGACCCTCTTCCTGGTGAAGACGGTCTACTCGGTGCTGCTGGCCATCCTGGTGGTGTGCTGGCAGGTCGAATACCCGTTCCTGCCACGGCACTTGACGCTGCTGTCGACGCTCACGATCGGTGTCCCGGCGTTCTTCCTGGCGCTCGCCCCCAACAAGGAGCGCGCGAAACCCCACTTCGTACGACGCGTGATGCGGTACTCGATCCCGGGCGGGGTCATCGCCGGGCTGGCCACCTTCGTGACGTATCTGCTCGCCCGTCACTACTACACGGGCGAGGGCGCGCTGGACGCGGAGACCAGCGCCGCGACACTGACGCTCTTCCTGATCTCGATGTGGGTGCTCGCGATCATCGCCCGGCCCTACACCTGGTGGCGGATCTGCCTCGTCGCCGCGATGGGCGGGGCGTTCCTGCTGGTGCTCATGGTGCCGGGCCTGCAGCACTTCTTCGCGCTCAAGCTGGTCGGCACGACGATGCCGTGGATCGCGGTGGGCGTCTCGGCGGTGGCGGCGGCCACCCTGGAGTTCCTGTGGAAGTGGGTCGACCGCCGCTTTCCCGCGTAGGGGTTACCGCACGGGTTACTGCACGTCGACGTAGTCACCCGTGGCGTTGACCGCCGGGGTGGTCGAGGTGCCCGCGAAGCTGTAGCGGAAGTAACCGTCGACGGTGGCCGTCGTGGTCGTCTTCAGGTTGCCGGTCGAGTCCGACGTGATCGTCTTCAGCGTCGTGTAGGTGGTGCTGCCCTTCTTGCGGAACTGCAGCTTCACCGACTGGTTGGTGTAGCCGTGGTACAGGTTGTCTTCCCAGTTGGCGCGGGACAGCTTGCCCGTGACCGTGATGGTGCTGCCCTTCTTCACCGGCTCCGGCGAGGCGTTGACCGTCAGCTTGGAGTAGCGCTGCACGTTCGGGGAGGTGAAGCCGCCCTGGTCGGCGATGCCGACGTTGTCCCAGTTGATGTCGTCGCTGGTCCAGTCCTCGCCGTTGTAGGCGACGGCCAGGGCCGCGGCGTGCCAGGTGCCGGCGTCCGAGTTGATCAGCTCGCCGTCGGCCGGGTAGATGTCGACGTTGCCCTTGCAGGTGGCGACGGTCGACGAGGTGGCCGTGCAGGTCGCGTCGTAGTCACCGAACAGCATGTTGTCCGGCGCGTCGAACGAGCCCTTGTAGAGGTAGGGGGCGGTGTAGAAGTCGTCGGCGGTGATGTCGACGTCGGCGCCGTGGGTCATCGTGTAGGTGACCGGGACGGCGACGTGGTTGCTGATGCCGACCTTGATCGCCGCGCCACCGTTCACCTTGACGTTGGAGAAGGTGGCGTCGAGGGCGTACGGCGTGCCGGTGT
Source organism: Streptomyces sp. NPDC050564 (assembly GCF_044457265.1). Lineage (NCBI taxonomy): Bacteria > Bacillati > Actinomycetota > Actinomycetes > Kitasatosporales > Streptomycetaceae > Streptomyces > Streptomyces sp. NPDC050564. The sequence goes on from NZ_JBITGS010000019.1 coordinate 15,166, forward strand.
CGGCGGCGGTGGAGGTGCTGAACGCGGTCTTGCCGACGGCGGCGTGGGCGACTTCCTGCGCCTTGGTGACCGCGGCGCGGTCGGAGGAGGCGGAGTCGGCGGCGTGGGCGCCCGGCACGGCGAGGGCGGAGAGGGCCAGGGCGCCGGAGACGGCGGCCACGGTGGCACGTATGCGCATGCGATCCCCAAGTGGAGAAAGGGGCCCCGGTGCTGGTCGTACCTCACGGCTCGTCGTCGCACGGGGCCCAAATGATCGTGGAGTCTGTTGACTCGGGAGATCAGATCCGCCACGAATACGGATGGTTGTACGGGAGATGAAGATTTTGTGCGCGGATTAACAAGATCACAGGAAGGTGAGAGGGAGCCCCTCCCACCTCCCCGGCGGCCGGGTCAGTCGAACCAGCGGTCCCGTGCCAGTTCCTCCGTGCGGGACGGGTCCTCCAGGAGGGCCGCGACCTCGAAGCGGCGCGGCCACTGTCCCGCCGCCCAGGCGAGTCCGGCCGCGACGCCCTCCAGGGTGGCGGCGTGCAGCACGCCGTCCCGGGTGCGCCGCCAGTCGAGTTCGGTGCCCTCGACGATGAGCTCCTCGTGTTCGACGTACGAGCTCGGGGTGGACGGCCCCAGCAGGACCCGCACGGAGTCCGGTACGTCGTGTTCGGTGCCCTCGGAGTCCACGTCCCCGGTGACGGAGTCACTCAGCCGCCGCACCTGGAACAGCTCGGCGAGCTCGGCAGCACGCGACGGCCGTACGGGGAGCAGCGGCACCCCGCCGGTGAAGGGCAGCAGGTCGGGCGAGTCGACGACCACGGCGTCGATCGCGTCCACCACGCGCACCTCACCGTCGACGACGGCCCGCACCTCGTCCGGCAGGGTCACCTGCTCGGGGTCGAGGTCGGCCAACGCGCCGTAGAGGGCGTGCAGTTGGGCGCCCGAGACCTTCCGGTCGGGGTCGGCGAGCCGGTCGAGGAGCTCGGCGGCGCCGCCGGGTTCGGCGAGGAGGGCGGCCACCGAGGTGCGGACGCCGAGCGCCCGCAGCACCTGCTCGTCGTCGAAGCCGGTGGCGTCGGCGGCGTCGTACAGGCCGTGCAGGAGCGGGTCGCCGCCCTCGGCGCGCAGTCCGGCGGGCCGGCGGCCGTCGAGGACGGGATGGCCGCGCAGCCACCAGGCGGTGTACGGCCGGACGATCTCGTGCGTGCCGTCGGGCAGCAGGATCCGCACCGGCTGGGTCAGCGCGTCCCGCAGCGGCGGCTGCGAGAGCAGCGCGAGGGCCTGCGGCCACCGCTCGTCGTCCACCAGGTCCAGGTCCCGTACGGCGACGATCTCGGTGGCGACCGGCGGCACCGGCGTGTCCGGCAGCCGGTCGAGGACGTCCTCGCACCACACGTCGACGGCGTCCAGCAGGCCCGCGTCGTCGGGTTCGGCGAAGTCGGAGTCCCGGGGCTCCAGTTCGTCCGGGTCGAGGACGAGATCGGTGGAGCGTACGAGGGCGAAGTTGGCGAGGATGCCACAGGCCGCGAGCGGCTGTTCGCCCCAGCGGTCGGCCAACTCGGCGTCGATGAAGGCGAGTTCACCCTCACGCATGACCTGCGCGAACGGGCTGCCGGGCAGTACCAGTTCACCCGCGGGCGCGAGTTCGCCCTCGTCGTCCGGGAGGGCGAGGGCGCCGAGCCAGGGCTCGTCGCCGGGTTCCAGGCCGGCGTCGCGGACCAGCGCGAGCACGGTGTCGGCCAGCTCCTCGGCGTCCGGCGCGTCCTCGTCCCACGCCCCGCCGTCGTCGTCGAGCGAGGCGGCGACGGCGGCGCGCACCTGCGGGGTGGTGAGCACGGCGCGGGGCGTGGCCGGGAGGGCGCCCAGCTTCTCCAGGAGCGGGTGAGCGGCGTCCGGGTGGGCGACCTTGAGGCCGAGGCGGGCGAGGGAGTCGGAGGTGGCGGCCCAGGTGTCGTCGGGGGTGGGCCCGTCGGGAACCGGCAGCAGAACCTGCCGGGGGCCGATGGTCGTACGCCCGTCGGCGAGCGGCACGGGCAGGCCGGAGAGCCGGTCGGGGTCGACCCCGGCGAGGCTGTCGTAGAGACTCCGCCACCAGGTCGGGTCCTTCTCGAGACCGGCGAGGCGGTCCACGGCCTCCGTGAGGGGCACCCGCGCGACCCCCAACGTCCGGAGCTCCACCCGGCGTTCGAGCCCGGCGGGCAGCAGGCTGGGCAGCACCTCGGCGAGGACGCGGACGGTCTCGGCTCCGGCGCCCTCGACGACCTCGGCGTCACGGGGGCGCAGGGCGGCCGGGTTCTCCGCGGCGCTGGTCTCGAGCCATTCGGTGGGGGTGTCCGGGGCGTGGTCCGGCTCGATGGCGGGCGGCAGGAAGGCGGTGCGCGGCAGCCGGTCCAGGATCGCCTGGCGCAGGCCGCCGTCCAGCTCGCCCTTGCCGAGCGGGCCCGGCACGAGGTCGATGATCGCGGCGTCCACCGGACGCCAGGCGGCCAGCAGTTCGGCGTACGCGTCCGCCGCGCGCTCCACCAGGAAGTCGGTGAGCGGGCCGGGGGCGGCGTGGCGGCGGGTGGTGTCGAGCGGGAAGGAGGCGATGAGCAGGGCGGGCACGCCGAGCGGCTCGTCGCTGGGCGTGGGTGCGTGCACGACGGGGCTGGTGCGGGGGCGGCCCGGGGTGCCGTCGCCGCTGTCCACGGGCACGGCCCAGGTCACGGACCAGTGCGGGCGCAGCCGCTCCTCGACCGGACGGTCGGCAAGGAGGGCGGGCTCGAGGGGGCCGTGGCGGGAGATGGTGCGATAGCGGGTGGTGCCCTCGCGGGAGTCCTCGAGGGTGACGCCGTGCTCCTCGGTACGGCGCCGGAGAGTGCGTACCTCCGCGTTCCCGATCTCGATGACCACTTCCTCAAGGCCCGGCAGGGCGAGCAGCAGGGCGTCGTCGATGTTCTGCAGGAGGCGCTCGGCGAGATCCTGGGCGGCGAGGTCCCGCAGGGGCATGATCACGACGGTGTCGTACGGGTCCGGGGCGGTGCCCTCGGCCGCGAACGGCAGCCGGAGCAGGGGCACATGACCGTCCCGCCGGCGGATCTCGTCCCCGAGTCCCGGGCTGTGGCGGGCGGTGTCCCCCGCCAGCTCGCGAGCCTCGGCGAGGGACCAGCGGACGCCGCCGTGCCGCCCGACGACGGCAGGCTCGTCGGTGACGGCCAGCACGGCGGCGAAACCGACGCCGAAACGGCCGACGGCGCCGATCGCCGTGTCGTGCGCGTCGCGTTTGGCGGAGGCGCGGAGCGTGGAGAGCGATTCGACGCCGGTCGCGTCGAGCGGGGCGCCGGTGTTCGCCGCGACGAGTACGTCGTCGCGGAGGGTGAGGTGGAGGCGGCCGGGGACGCCGGCCCTTGCCGCCGCGTCGGCCGCGTTCTGGGCCAGCTCGACGACGAGTCGGTCCCGGTAGCCGCCGAGGACGAGGTCCTCCTCGGCGTTGGCGTCCTCGCGGAACCGCGCCGGGCTGGTCGCCCAGGCGTCCAGCACGCCGCGTCGCAGGCGCGCCGTCCCGAACGGGTCCGCGCCCTCGGCTGCCGGCCGCACGAACTTGCTCACGGTTCACTCTCCCTCTCGCCTGGCGCGACCGCGAGTGCTGCGCTCGGCCGCGGCATGAAGGTACCGCGCGCCGGACCGGCCTCCGGCCGGGGCTCTCCCTCGCAGGGCACCCTGCGCCGGTGCGGGCGCCAGGGTCTTTCGCCCCCTCCGCCCCTGCCCGTCCCTGGGGGCTGCCGCCCCCAGACCCCCGCTCAAAAAAGATCGCGCAGTTCCCGGCGCCCCCGGACAGGGGCGGAGGGGGCGAGAAAACGCCGGGCTACGAGTGGCCCAGTTCCGCTGAGGACTCGTCCGTCGTGATCGAGACCGAACCGGAATCCGGGGAGGGGCGCAGGGGGAAGGGGTCCACCCGGGTTTCGTCGATCACCGGCGCGGCCGGACGCGGAGGCTTCGGCATGACCGCGGCCTCGGAGTGACCACCGCAGCCGTACGAAAGGGAGACCACGTGCCCGTCCGCGGGCGAGAACTCATTGGCACAGACACCGAACGCCTGTCCGAGCGAGCCCCCGATGGGGTTGAGGAAGCCACAGCTGACGCACGACGCGGGCGCGGCCTGCGCCATCGCGGTCTTCGGGCCGTACCCCTCCTCCCACCGATCGGCCGCGACATGCAGCCCGTACCGGGACAGGACGCGCGCACGGCGCAACCCCAGCTCCTCCGCCACGGCGGCGATCGAGCCACGTCGAGGCGCAACCGGCAGCGTCGCCGGCCTCCCGCCCGCGACCTCCGCGTCCTCCGCCTCCACCAGCTCGGCCATCTCCCGGGAGACGGGCGAGTTCGGCGGCGGCTCGTCCTCGCCGGTGAAACCGGGCTCGAGGCGAAGATCCTCGGCGTCCGTGGGCAGCAGGTCCCCCGGCCCCATGTCACCGGGCCGCAGCCGCTCGCTCCACGGCACCCACTCGGGGGCCAGGAGGGCGTCGGGGCCGGGCAGCAGGACCGTCTCGTCGAGCGTCACGAACTTCGCGCGGGAGGCACGGGCCACGGTCACCGCCCAGCGCCAGCCGCGGTAGCCCAGCTCCTTGCACTCGAAGAAGTGCGTGACAACACGGTCCCCCTCGGAGACCAGCCCTACGTGCTCGCCGACGATGCCGGGTGCGGCGGCCTCCTCGGCGGCGGCGCGGGCGAGGTCGACGGCCTCGGCGCACAGGCGGTCGGGGGTGCGGCTTCGCGTTGTCGCTGCGCTCACAGGTATCGCTTCTCTCCTACGCCGTCTCACGGGTGCGCCGTTTCTCGGCGGGGGTGCGGACGGAGCGGACCAGGGGACCGCGTCGACGTCCGCGCCCGATCGCACTCGGGCGCACCTACGTCATCCATTCTGCGGGATGGCCGAGAGGCGCGCGGCCGAGAACAATCGCCGCAGGCGCGTTACGCACGCTACCTTCTCCTGGCCCCTGGGCCCACACCGGCGGGGCTCTTCTGCGCTCCGCGCCGGGCTTTCCGCCGCTCCGCGGCCGGGTCTTCGCCGCTCCGCGCACGCTCTTCGCCCCTCCGCGGCGATTTTTTTCGGCGCTCCGCGCCGTTTTTCCCGCCCGGCCACCCGACTCGGTCCGTCCCCCGAGCTCCGCCCGGACGCTCGTCCCCGGCATACGCCCACGGCGCTCGCCGCCGACGTGCGCTCACGACGTACACCCCCGACACTCGTCCCCGACGTCACCCACGACATTCGTCCCCGACGTACACCCACGACCCTCGTCCCAACATGCGCCCCCGACGCGCCAACGCGCGCCCACGACGTGCGCCCCCCAAAGTGCGCCCCCGTCGTGCACCCCGCAAGGCTTCCAGCAAGGGCATCGCCGGAGTACACCCCGGCATCCCGCCCCGCCCGACTCGGCCCCCATACGCGCGGTAACCGCACTACGCACCCCCATCTCGGGGCACTATGACGGAGTGGCAGCCGCAAGGGCGCCCCAGGGAGCCACCAGAGTCGGTGGCGGTGCCAAGGGGAGCAGTCGGAGTGGCGGATCGGGCCGGGTGAGCGGGTCCGTCCGTGCGGTCGGGCGCGCCCTGCACCTCCCGGTGACGGGGACGGCGCGCGGGATCCGCAAGGCGACGCACGCGCACGGGGCCGGTGAGTCGGGGCTCGGCAAGCTGATCGAGCTGCACGCGGTGAACGGCGCCGGAGACGTCATGATCACCGTCGCCCTCGCCTCCACCGTCTTCTTCTCCGTCCCGACCGACGAGGCCCGCGGCCGCGTCGCCCTGTACCTCGCGATCACCATGGCGCCCTTCGCCCTCCTCGCCCCCGTGATCGGCCCCCTCCTCGACCGCCTCCCGCATGGCCGCCGCGCCGCCATGGCGAGCGCGATGCTCGCCCGGGCCTTCCTCGCGCTGCTGCTCTCCAGCGCGGTCGTCACCGGCGGCATCGAGCTGTATCCGGCGGCGCTAGGGGTGCTGGTCGCGTCCAGGGCGTACGGGGTGGTACGCAGTGCTGTCGTGCCGCGACTGCTGCCGCCCGGGTTCTCCCTGGTGAAGGCGAACTCCCGGGTCACCCTCGGCGGGCTCCTCGCCACCGGCGTCGCCGCGCCGATCGGGGCGGGGCTGCAGGTGCTCGGCCCGCGCTATCCGCTCTACGGCGCCTTCGCGATCTTCATCGCGGGTACGTTCCTGTCGTTCACGCTGCCGCACAAGGTCGACTCGGCCAAGGGCGAGGACAGGGCGCTGCTCGCCGCGGACGAGGAGCATCTGCACGGGCCGCAGCTGATCAAGAAGAAGGTGCGCCGGCCCGGGCTGCGGACCGTCGGCACGGCCGTCACGCACGCGCTCGGCGCCAACGCGTCCCTGCGCTGTCTGTCCGGCTTCCTGATCTTCTTCCTCGCCTTCCTGCTGCGCGAGCACCCGCTCACCGGCGAGAGCGCGGCGGTCTCGCTGGGGATAGTGGGCGTCTCGGCGGGCGCGGGCAACGCGCTCGGCACCGCGGTCGGAGCCTGGCTGAAACAGCGCGCTCCCGAGATCATCATCGTGACGGTCGTGGCGTTCGTGCTGGGGACCGCGATCATCGCCGCCCTGTTCTTCGGGGCGGCCCTCGTGGCGTGTCTCACCGCGGTCGCCGGGTTCGCCCAGGCCCTCGCCAAGCTGTCCCTGGACGCGCTGATCCAGCGGGACGTCCCGGAGCTCGTCCGCACGTCCGCCTTCGCCCGCTCCGAGACGTTGCTGCAGATGGCCTGGGTCATCGGCGGCGGCATCGGCATCGTGCTGCCGCTCAACGGCACGCTCGGGCTGTCCGTGGCCGCCGCGATCGTCGCCGCTGGGTGGCTGACGACCGTACGGGGGCTGCTGAGCTCGGCGCGGCACGGGGGAGCCGCGCGGCCCCGGGTGGCCTGAGCCGGGCGGCCAGGCGGGGGCACGGCACGGCACGCCGTACCCCACGTGGGGAGAGCGCTGGGCCTGCCCGATAGCCTTCCGCCATGACATCCCTGCCCCGCGGCAGAGCCGCTAATGGACTCAGCGCTGCGCGCCGCCGTCGCGCCGTTGCCGTCGTCGGCACGGTATCCGCCGGACTTCTCGTCCTGTCCGCCTGTGAAAAGCCGACGCCGCTGGCCACCATCACGGTCGGCAAGAACTCGGTGAGCTCCGAGACCGACTGCTACAACGACGGCAAGGCGGTGTCGACCGCGGAGCTGGCGAGCTGCCTGAAGTCCAAGGACATCAAGTCCATCAAGGTCGACCCCGACGAGACCGTGCGGTTCGGCGTGGACCCGAAGATCGCGGACAACGGCTGGACGATCCTGATGAACGGTCAGCCGCTGACCGACTCAAGCAACAAGACGTACCGCACGATCCCGGGCAGCGTGTTCTTCAACGCGCAGTACGGCGCCAGCGGCAACTCCACGCTCGTCTCCATCAAGGAGGGCGAGAAGACGGTCACCGGTCTGTGGTCCTTCAAGCTCAAGAAGGACTCCTGACCACGTCTTCCGCAGTACGTGTCCTCGTGGCCACCGCTGTCCCGGTCGAACGGGACGCGGTGGCCGGGGCGTTCGCGGGCCCGCCCCGTGAGGTCCCGCTCCCCGGCGTGACGCTCCACCGAGCGGGCAGGGCACCCCGGTTCGATCTGCTCGCCGCCGGCGTCGGCCCCGCTCTCGCTGCCGCCTCCACCGCCTCGGCGCTCACGGCGGCCGAGATCGGCGGTGAACCGTACGACCTGGTCGTCTCGGCCGGCATCGCCGGCGGCTTCCAGCCCCACGCCCCTGTCGGTTCGCTCGTCGTCGCCGACGACATCACCGTGGCCGATCTGGGCGCGGACACCGCGGACGGCTTCGTCCCCGTCACCGGACTCGGCTTCGGAACCGTCAGCCACCGTCCACCGGATTCACTCGTACGAGCGATCGCCGCGGCCACGGGTGGACGCGCCGGGACGGTGCTCACCGTCTCCACCGTGACCGGCACCGCCGCCCGCGCCGCCGAGCTGCGCGCCCGGCACCCTCGTGCCCTCGCCGAGGCGATGGAGGGGTTCGGGGTCGCCGAGGCGGCCGCGGCTCATGGTGTGCCCGTCCTCGAGCTCCGCGCGGTCTCCAACCCCGTCGGCCCGCGCGACCGCGCCGCCTGGCGCATCGGCGACGCTCTCGCCGCTCTCACCGAGGGTTTCGGGAAGCTCGCACCCGTACTGGAGAGTTGGAACCCACATGAGCCCTGAGAAGCTGCCCGAGCCCCTGCAGATCGCGTACTCGCCCTGCCCGAACGACACCTTCGTCTTCGACGCCTGGGCCCACGGCCGAGTGCCGGGCGCGCCCGCGCTCGACGTCACCTTCGCGGACATCGACATCACCAACGGCATGGCCGAGCGCGGCGAGTTCGATGTGCTGAAGGTGTCGTACGCCGTCCTGCCGTACATCCTCGACGCCTACACGCTGCTGCCGTGCGGCGGCGCGCTGGGGCGGGGCTGCGGGCCCCTGGTGCTCACCCGCGACGCCGACGCGGACCTCACGGGGCGTACGGTCGCCGTGCCCAGCGAGAAGTCGACCGCTTACCTTCTCTTCCGGCTGTGGGCCGCGGACGTCGTGGCCGGCGGGGTCGGCGAGATCGTGGTCATGCCGTTCCACGAGATCATGCCGGCCGTGCGGGACGGGAAGGTGGACGCCGGGCTCGTCATCCACGAGGCGCGCTTCACGTACCAGAACTACGGACTGCACAAGCTCGCCGACATGGGTGAGCACTGGGAGCGGACGACCGGGCTGCCCATCCCGCTCGGCGCGATCATCGCCAAGCGCTCACTGGGCGAGGAGCGGCTGCGGGCCCTCGCCGAGGCGACCCGCGCCTCGGTGCACGCCGCCTGGGACGACCCCGAGGCCTCCCGCCCCTACGTCCTGGAACACGCCCAGGAGATGGATCCGAAGGTCGCGGACCAGCACATCGGCCTGTACGTCAACGAGTTCACCGCCGAGCTCGGCGACGACGGGTACGCCGCCATCCGCGGACTGCTCACACGTGCGGCGGCCGAGGGGCTGGTGCCGCCCCTCGGCCCGGATGCGCTCGCGTTCCCCTAGTGCCGGGGGGGGGGGGGGGGGGGGGGGGGGGGGGGGGGGGGGGGGGGGGGGGGGCGGCGCGGGCCGCCCCCCCCCCCCCCGCCCGGGGGGGGCCGGCCCCCCCCCCCCCCCCCCCCCTCCGCCCCCCCCCGCCGCCCCCCCCCCCCCCCCCCCCCCGGCACCAGGTCCCGTCGAACTCCTGTCGTCCGCCCGCGGGACAGGTGGGAGTTTGACGACAGGGCCCTGGAGGGGTCCCGGACGCGACTAGACGTCCAACTGGTCGGCGACGGCTCGCAGCAGGCCCGCGATCTTCTTGCCGGAGGCCTTGTCGGGGTAACGGCCTTTCTCCAGCATCGGCGTGATGTTTTCGAGGAGGGTCGTCAGGTCCTGGACGATGGAGGCCAGTTCGTCCGGCTTGCGGCGCTGCGCGGCCGCGACAGACGGGGTCGGGTCCAGGATGGTCACCGAAAGCGCCTGGTCACCACGCTGACCGGCGACGACGCCGAACTCCACGCGCTGGCCGGGCTTGAGAGCTTCGACTCCGGCGGGCAGGACCGAGGAATGAACGAAGACGTCGCCGCCGTCGTCGCGGGAGAGAAAGCCGAAGCCCTTCTCGCTGTTGAACCACTTGACCTTGCCGGTAGGCACGTCTGTCCTCGTCCTCGTACTCGTCGGAAACTGCTCTGAAAACTGCGCGGGCAACTGGCCCGGAAACGGCTCTGGATAGCACTACAGCGGGTCGTCTGACCCGCCGGTACCAAGGCTAATGGTCCGGCGGCTGGTGACAAGACGTCGCTGGATTGTTCCTTCGCGCAGGGAACTACCCTGGTCCGGTGCGTGACAAAACCCAAGCGAATTCCGCCGAAGCCGGTGACCGGCTGATCCGTGCCGGTGCCATCGTGTTCTTCATCGGAGCCGTGGCCACTCTGGTCACCGTGGCACCACTGCTGCTCGGTACGACTCCTTTTCCGACATACATGTTCGGCTTGAGCATGCTCATGGGTGTCGGATTCCTGATGGCCGGCGCCGGGGTGCTCCAGTCCATCGCGGAGGGCCGCCGCCGGGCGCGCGCGGCGCGGGGCTAGAACGGCAGGTCCTCGCGCGCGCCGGGGCGGTCGCCCCGGCGCGGACTAACGCCGGTACTCCTCCAGCCACGCCGGAAATTCCGTGAGATCGGCGAGGACGACGTCCGCGCCCGCCGCGCGGAGCTCCGCGGCGTCGCACGGTCCGGTGGCCACGGCGACGGAATACGCGCCCGCCGTGTGGGCGCCGCGTACGTCTCCGGTGTGGTCGCCGACGTACACGCTCGCGCCGTGCTCGCGCAGCGCCTCCGCCTTCTGCTCGGCCCACAGGTTGCCGATGACCGCGTCCGCGTCGATGCGCAGATGCACCAGATGCAGCTTGGCGTTGGGCTCCCACTTCGCCGTGACGACGACGGCGCTCCCGCCCGCCGCCCGCACGGCCGCGACCGCCTCCCGGGCGCCGGGCATCGCGAGCGTGCCGGTGATGGCGTATGTGGGGTACATCTCACGGTAGACATCCGCGACGGCGGCGACGTCCTCCGCCGGGAACCAGTTGACGAGCTCGTCCTCCAGCGGCGGCCCGAGCCGCGCGACCACCAGATCGCAGTCGATGTACGTCCCGGTCCGCGCGGAAAGCGCCTGGTAGCAGGCCTGAATACCGGGGCGGGAGTCGATCAGGGTCATGTCGAGGTCGAAGCCGACGGTCAGCGCGGGGGAAGTCATATGGGCCATTGTGCCCAGCGTCCGCGAGGCGGGGGCGGTCCGCCGGTCAGCGTTGGCGCTGGGAGCGCCAGACCAGGTAGAGGGCGGAGGTCACGGCTGCGCCGCGGACGACCCAGGGCCAGGTCTCGGTGAGGGCGTCGTTCATGTGGCCCTCGGCGATGGGGGCGCCCCAGCGGCCGTTCGTGCGGCCCCAGAGCCAGACGAGGCCGGCCGTGGCGGCCAGGCCGGGCAGTACGAGGACCGCCCACTTCGACTCGGCGGGGGTCAGCCGGCGCGAGCCGTAGGCGATCAGCCAGCCGAGGCCCAGGGCGAACCAGTTGCCGAGGACGGCGCCGGCGACCAGGAGTGCGGCGGCGAGCAGGAGGAGGGGGTTGCTCCAGCCGCTGAGGCGGGGCAGGAGGCGGCGCGGGGCCCGGCCCGTCTCCTCCTCGGCCTCCGGCTCCTTCTCCGGAACCGTGTCCTTCGGTGGCTGCGCCTCCTCGTCCGGCTTGCGCTCGGTCGGCCGCTTGAGGAGTTCGGGGATCTCCACGCCTCCGACGAATCCCGGCACGCTGTCGTCGAGCCCGAACGGGCTGCTGTCCACGCGCCACCAGTCCGGCTGCGTGGCGCTGTCGCCGAGTTCCTGCGCGCTCGCGAGGTGCGGCGGGGAGGGGGCGTCGAGGTTCTCGGCGGGTTCCGGCTCCGCGGGGCGCGGCCTCGGCACAACGCGGCGCAGGCCCTTGGGGCGGGGCTCCGGCTCGGTGGCGCGCTGGGCGGGAACGGCGGCCCACGTCTGCGTCCCGGGCGCCGCGTCGTCGCCGCCCCGGCCGGCCGCCGTGACGATCTCGTCGGGGGTGCCGAGGCGGGCGAGGATGCGGCGGACGGCGGCCGGACTGTCGACGGTCGTCTTCGCCCTGCGGCGGTCGATCTCGTTGCGCAGCTCCGACACCAGCCTCATGCGGGTCGCGGACGGCAGCTGGCGCTGCTGGGCCAGGTCGCCGACCCGGCTCAGGTAGTCGAAGACCAGCTGGTCGCTCTCGATCCCCACGAAGTCCCCTCCGGGGTGCACGCGTTGAATACCCCGCGCTGACGAAGGTACCGGGTTTTCCGCCCCTTCCGTCCCCACCCGTTCCGTACCCGGGGGCTGCGCCCTGAAGGGGCGCGGGGAACCGCGCGACCGGCCCCCGCCCACCCGCAGCCGAAGGGCTGGTCCGGGACGGGCGGGGGCGGAGGGGGCGAACAACACCCCAGCCGCACCCCACCCGCTACCGTTGACAGGATGAGCACCGAGACCGCTCCGCGTTCCCTGGCGGAAGCCCTCCGCGCGCGGGACGACGCCTCACTGTCCGCGCTCCTCAGGTCCCGCCCGGACCTGATCACCCCCGTCCCCACGGACCTCACCCAGCTCGCCACCCGCGCAGGCACCCGCGCCTCGGTCGTCCGCGCCCTGGAGCGCCTGGACCGTTTCGCCCTGCAGACGGCGGAGGCGCTGGCCGTGGCGTCGGACCCGGCGACGTACGACGAGCTGCTCGGGCTGGTGGCGGGCGACGACGCCGACCCGGCGGTCACGGCGGCGTTCCCGCGCGCGCTCGGCACGCTCCGCGAGCAGGCCCTGGTGTGGGGCCCCGACGGCCGCCTCCGGCTGCTGCGGACGGCCCGGGAGCTGCTCGCCCCGTCCCCGCAGCACCCGTCCCCGACGGGGCTCGGACCGACCGTCGCGGAGGCGACGGCGGGCCTGTCCCCGGGGCGCATCCAGGAGATCGTGGCGGCGGCGGGGCTGGCGACCACCCACGACTCGGTGTCCGCCGTGGCGGCGCTGGCCACCCTCTTCACGGACCGCGCCCGCATGGCGGCGCTCCTCGACGACGCCCCCGCCGACTCGGTGGATGTGCTGTCCCGGCTGGTGTGGGGACCGCCGTACGGCCAGGTGACGGCGGCCCCGGCGCGCCATCTGCGCTGGCTGATCGACCGCGGGCTGCTGCTGCCGACGGCGCCCGGCACGGTGGTACTGCCCCGGGAGGTCGCCCTGCACCTGCGGGCGGGCCGCGCGCACCGGGTGACGGAGCCGGCGCCTCCGGCCGTCGAGCCCGCGCGGACGCACCGTCCACAGGTTGTGGACGCCGCGGCCGCGGGCCAGGCGTACACGGCGCTGGCGACGATCGAGGAGCTGCTCAAGGACTGGCACGAGGGCGGTCCGGCCGTGCTGCGCGCGGGCGGGCTGAGCGTGCGGGATCTGAAGCGGACGGCGGTGGCGCTCGACGCGGTGGAGCCGGTGGCCGCGTTCTGGGTGGAACTCGCCTACGCGGCGGGCCTGTTGGCGTCGGACGGTGAGGCCGACGAGCGATACGCGGCGACGCCCGCGTACGACGAGTGGCTGGAGCTGCCCGCCGCCGAGCGCTGGGCGCGGCTCGCCTCGGCGTGGCTGGCCGCGACCCGCACGGCGGGCCTGGTCGGGGGGCGGGACGCGAAGGACCGTACGCTGTCGGCGCTGGGCCCCGGCCTCGACCGTTCCGCCGCGCCGGAGGTCCGCCACCGCGTGCTCGCCTTCCTCGCCGCGCTCCCCGAGGGCGCCTCCCCCGCCGAGGACTCCGTTCTCGCCCGCCTCCACTGGGAGCGTCCCTTGCGGGGCCCTCAGGACACCACGGACGACCTGCGCACCCGGCTGGCCCGCTGGACCCTGTCCGAGGCGGAGCTGCTGGGGATCACGGGCCGCGGGGCGCTGTCCGCCCAGGGGCGGGCTCTGCTCGGGTTCCCGCCGGCGAGCGCCCTGGACACCGATTCCGTCGGCCCCGGCGACAAGCTCCCCGTCCACAAGCGGCACCACCCGCTCCCCGAAGCTCCGCACTCCCCCGCCGAGCGGGCCGCGGCCGCCGCCCGGGCAGCCCGGCTGCTCGCCCCGCTCCTCCCCGAGCCGCTGGACCACGTCCTCCTTCAGGCGGACCTCACCGCGGTCGCGCCGGGCCCCCTGGAGCGCCCGCTGGCCGACACGCTCGGCGTCCTCGCGGACGTGGAGTCGAAGGGCGGCGCGACGGTCTACCGCTTCACGCCGGGCTCGGTACGCCGCGCTCTGGACGCGGGCCGCTCGGCGTCGGACCTGCACGCCTTCCTCGCGGCGCACTCCCGCACCCCCGTACCGCAGCCGCTCGCGTATCTGATCGACGACGTGGCGCGCAGACACGGCCATCTCCGGATCGGCGCGGCGTCGGCGTACGTCCGCTGCGACGACGACGCGCTGCTGAACGAGATCCTCGCCGACAAGCGCTCGGCCGGACTGCGCCTGCGGCGCCTCGCGCCCACGGTACTGGCCGCCCAGGCCGACCCGGCCACCCTCCTGGAAGGCCTCCGGTCCATGGGGTTCGCGCCCGCCGCCGAGTCCGCCGAGGGCGACGTCCTGATCACCCGCGCGCACGCCCACCGCACCCCGCCGCGCAGTGCCCCCGAGCCCGTCCCCGACGGCCCCCCGGTCCCCGACGCCACCCTCCTCGGCGCCGCGATCCGCGCCATCCGGGCCGGCGACCTGGCCTCCACCACCCCGCGCAAGCCGGCCCCGGCCACCGACCGCCCCGGCAACGGCGAACTCCCCCGCACCAGCTCCGCCGAGACCCTCGCCACCATGCAGGCCGCCGTCCTCACCGGCGAGTCCCTCTGGATCGGCTACGTCAACGCCGAGGGCTCCGCCAGCCAGCGCGTCATCGCCCCCATCCGCGTCGAGGGCGGCTTCGTGACGGCGTACGACCACACCGCTGACGAAGTCCGCACGTATCCACTGCACCGCGTGACGGGGGTGTCGGAGCTGGCGGACGACCAGCCGTGATCATCGCCCTTTGAGGCACACTGGACGTTTGGCCGGTCATCCGCGCAGGGGTGTCGGCACGCAGAAAGGGACGGGTGTGAACGGACCCCTCATCGTCCAGAGCGACAAGACGCTGCTCCTCGAGGTCGATCACGAGCTCGCCGACGCCTGCCGTCGGGCCATCGCGCCGTTCGCCGAGCTGGAGCGGGCGCCCGAGCACATTCACACCTACCGGGTGACGCCGCTGGGCCTGTGGAACGCGCGGGCCGCGGGGCACGACGCCGAGCAGGTCGTGGACGCGCTCGTGGAGTTCAGCCGCTATCCGGTTCCGCACGCGCTGCTCGTCGACATCGCGGAGACCATGGACCGCTACGGGCGGCTCACCCTCAGCAAGCACCCCGCCCATGGGCTGGTGCTCACCACCACCGACCGGCCCGTGCTCGAAGAGGTCCTGCGATCCAAGCGGATCGCGCCGCTCGTCGGGGCGCGGATCGACCCCGACTCCGTCGCCGTGCACCCTTCCGAGCGCGGGCAGATCAAGCAGACGCTGCTGAAGCTGGGCTGGCCGGCCGAGGACCTCGCGGGCTACGTCGACGGGGAGGCGCACCCCATCGAGCTGGCGGAGGACGGGTGGGCGCTGCGGCCGTATCAGAAGCAGGCCGTGGAGAACTTCTGGCACGGCGGCAGTGGGGTCGTCGTCCTCCCCTGCGGTGCCGGCAAGACGCTCGTGGGGGCCGGCTCGATGGCGCAGGCCAAGGCCACCACCCTGATCCTCGTCACCAACACCGTCTCCGCCCGGCAGTGGAAGCACGAGTTGGTGAAGCGGACCTCGCTGACCGAGGACGAGATCGGCGAGTACAGCGGTACGAGGAAGGAGATCCGGCCGGTCACCATCGCGACGTACCAGGTGCTGACGACCAAGCGGAAGGGTGTCTATCCGCACCTGGAGCTCTTCGACTCGCGCGACTGGGGGCTCATCGTCTACGACGAGGTGCATCTGCTGCCCGCGCCGGTGTTCAAGTTCACCGCCGATCTGCAGGCGCGCAGGCGGCTGGGGCTCACCGCGACCCTCGTGCGCGAGGACGGGCGCGAGTCGGACGTCTTCTCGCTGATCGGGCCCAAGCGGTTCGACGCGCCCTGGAAGGAGATCGAGGCGCAGGGGTACATCGCGCCCGCCGACTGTGTCGAGGTCCGGGTCAATCTGACCGACTCCGAGCGGCTCGCGTACGCCACCGCCGAGACCGAGGAGAAGTACCGCTACTGCGCGACGACGGAGACCAAGCGGAAGGTCACCGAGGCGATCGTCCGCCGCTTCGCGGGGCAGCAGATCCTCGTCATCGGGCAGTACATCGACCAACTCGACGAGCTGGGCGAGCACTTGAACGCGCCCGTCATCAAGGGCGAGACCAGCAACGCGCAGCGCGAGAAGCTCTTCGACGCCTTCCGTGAGGGCGAGATCAGCGTCCTGGTCGTGTCCAAGGTCGCGAACTTCTCCATCGACCTGCCGGAGGCGACCGTCGCCATCCAGGTCTCGGGCACCTTCGGGTCGCGGCAGGAGGAGGCACAGCGGCTGGGCCGGGTACTGCGTCCCAAGGCCGACGGCCACCAGGCCCACTTCTACTCCGTCGTCGCCCGCGACACCATCGACCAGGACTTCGCCGCCCATCGGCAGCGGTTCCTGGCGGAACAGGGGTACGCCTACCGGATCGTCGACGCGGACGAGTTGCTGGCCGGCAACGCCGGCAGCGCCGGCAACGCCGACGACGTGGACGACGTCGACAGCTGAGGCAGCAGGACCAGCGTCAGTAGCGCGTACGGTGACGCCAATGGCTGCTGCCACCATGGGAGTTGGAGGTCCAGCGGGCCCTGGTGCGGGACCAGCCACAGCGTGCGGGCCGTGAAGACCGCCGCCACCAGCGCCGCCGTACGCCTGCGGCCGTCCGCCGCCAGCACGGCGATCAGCGGTACGCACCACACCCAGTGGTGCGACCAGCTGATCGGGCAGACGAGGAGGGCGGTGAAGGCGGTGATCAGGATGCCCCGACGGTCGTCATCGGTGGCCGTGCGGCGGGCCAGCCAGAGGCCCGCGCAGGCGACGGCCACCGCCGGCACCGCCCACGCCGGGCCCGGCGACGACTCCCCGAGCGCACGCGCGATCAGCCCCTGGAGCGACTGGTTGTCCACGATCCACGCCTTGCCGACGCGGTGGGTCTCGTACAGCCGTCGGGTCCAGAAATCCACGCTCGCGTACGGCAGCACGAGCGCTCCCACCAGTACGGTCCCGGCACACGCGGCCAGCGCGGTCACCCCCTCGCGAACGCGCCCGGTGAGCAGCAGGTAGGCGATGAAGACGGCCGGGGTGAGCTTCACGCCCGTCGCGACGCCGAGGGCGACTCCCCTGCCGGGCGCGCCCGGCGGCCGGGTCAGGTCCCAGAGGATCAGGCAGGCGACGGCAAGGTTGACCTGGCCGAAGATGACGGTCTGGAAGACGGGTTCCAGCCAGAGGGCCAGGGCGGTGGCGGCGCAGACGGCGGGGAGCCGCCCCGGGAGTCCGGCGAGACGGCAGGAGAGCCGGACCAGCGCGGCCAGCAGGATCACGTTTCCGGCGACGAAGGCGACCTTGAGGACGTCCGGCGGGAGCCAGGCCGTCGGCACGAAGAGGAGCGCCGCGAAGGGCGGGTAGGTGGCGGGCAGCTGCCACTCGGTGACGGTGAATCCGTAGAGATCCGTGCCGTTCAGTAAGGCCGCGCCCTCGGCCCGGTAGACCAGCGCGTCGGCCATGGGGGCGTGCGTGACGACGCACAGCGCGCAGAAGGCGACGAAGGAGAAGGCGAGCAGGGCGACTTCGGTGGGTGACGCGGCGATCACGTTCCGTCGGGGCACGGAGTGACCCTAGTGTCCGAGCCGTTCGGCCCGACGTGCGGCTCACCGGCGCGAGCCGGGCGTACCGCTCACCGGCGTGAGCCAGGCGTACCGCTCACCGGCGCGAGCCGGGCGTACTGCTCACCGGCGTGAGCCAGGCGTACCGCTCACCGGCGTGAGCCAGGCGTACCGCTCACTGACTTGGGCATCACCGGCGTCGTACGCCCGCCTCCTCGCCGTACTCGCCGAGGACCACCACTCCGAAGGCCGCCTCCGCGAACACCTTGACGGCGCGCAGGGCGTCGCCGAGGCGGTGACGGTGGTGGGTGGAGGTGGCGGCGGTCGCGCCGGTCGGTGGGCTGGGGTGGACAGGTCCTGGGGTGAAAGTGGCTGCGCTCATGTATCCATGGTGGAACGCATTGCCCCGAATGGCGTCGGCCTGCGGACCGAACCTCGGCGGACCCCTCGTACACCTGCGGGCCGCCCGCCGTACGCCTCACGACGGACCCCGACCCCTAGGGCCTTGGGGGGCACGTCCCCGAGGCGGTGAAAAACCGTTGGCCCCCACATCCTCCGGTCACCTAGAATCTCCGCTCTTGCCCGCCTCCCTTCACGGAGTGCCGCCGCCCGGCCGGAAACCGGACGGCATCCAGGAATCACGCACCGTCACCGATTCCTCGCAGATCCATCGGCAGCTCCTCGACGGAATCACGCCCGCAGCAGATCCCCGGAGGCAACACCCGTGTCCACCCCGCCCGACTACCCGTCCGACGATCCCCTCTCCCGTGAGCGGACCCACCTCAGCTCGTCCCGCGCCGCCCTGCGCGCGATGCGCGAGGACGTGGAGAACCTCGACATCCGCGACGTCACCGCGAACTGGGTGAACGCCGAAGTGCTGCACCGGCAGATCAGCGAGCGCATCAAGGCCCTCGCCGACCTCAGCCACACGCCGCTGTTCTTCGGCCGGCTCGACTACCTGCACGCGCCGGGCGCCGAGAAGGCGGAGGGCGCGGCGGGCGAGCGGTTCTACATCGGGCGGCGGCATGTGCACGACGCCGAGGGCGACCCGATGGTCATCGACTGGCGCGCACCGGTGTCGCAGCCCTTCTACCGGGCCTCGAAGAAGGACCCGCTGGACGTCGGGCTCAGGCGCCGCTTCGGTTACACCGGCGGTGACCTCACGGCGTACGAGGACGAGCATCTGTCGGACCCGGGCGAGGCGGCGACCACCAGCAAGCTGCTCCAGCAGGAGATCGAGCGGCCGCGAGTCGGTCCGATGCGCGACATCGTGGCGACCATCCAGCCGGAGCAGGACGAGATCGTCCGCAGCGGGCTCGCCGGGTCCGTGTGCGTGCAGGGTGGTCCCGGCACCGGGAAGACCGCCGTCGGCCTGCACCGGGTCGCGTATCTGCTGTACGCCCACCGGGAGCGGCTGGCCCGCACCGGCACCCTGGTCATCGGGCCGAACAAGTCCTTCCTGCACTACATCGAGCAAGTCCTTCCGGCCCTCGGCGAGTTGGAGGTCAAGCAGGCGACGGTCGACGATCTCGTCGCGCATGTCGAGGTGCGCGGGAGCGACGAAGCGACCGCCGCCGTCATCAAGGGCGACGCCCGGATGGCGGAGGTGCTGCGGCGGGCGGTGCGCTCCCATGTGACGCTGCCGACCGAGCCCGTCGTCGTCGTCCGCGGTTCGCGGCGCTGGCGCGTGGCGGCGTACGAACTCGAAGAGATCGTGCGGGAGTTGCTGGACCGCGAGATCCGCTACGGCGCCGCTCGCGAGGCCCTTCCGCAGCGCATCGCGCACGCCGTGCTGGTCCAGATGGAGCGGTCCGGAGAGGCGCCGGACGACCGGGTGCAGGACGCCGTCGCCCGCAACACCGCCGTGAAGGCCGCGGTCAAGGCCATCTGGCCACCCGTCGACCCGGCCAAGCTCGTCCTGCGGCTGCTCTCCGACGCGGACTTCCTCGCCGTCCACGCGGAGGGGGTCCTCGACGAGGACGAGCAGAAGCAGATCCTCTGGCAGAAGCCGGTGCGCTCGGTGAAGTCCGCCAAGTGGTCGGCCGCCGACACCGTGTTGATCGACGAGGCCACCGATCTGGTGCAGCGCACGCACTCGCTCGGGCATGTGGTGCTCGACGAGGCGCAGGATCTGTCGCCGATGCAGTACCGGGCGGTGGGGCGGCGCTGCACGACCGGTTCGGCGACCGTGCTCGGGGATCTCGCGCAGGGCACCACTCCTTGGGCCACCCGGAGCTGGGACGAGGCGCTGCGCCATCTCGGCAAGGCGGAGGCCGTCGTGGAGGAGCTGACGGCGGGTTTCCGCGTGCCCACGGATGTCATCACGTACGCCTCCCGGCTGCTGCCGCACATCGCGCCCGGGCTGACGCCGGTGGCGTCGGTGCGGGAGAACCCGGGCTTCTTCGAGGTACGTCCGAGCACGGCCGACTCCGAAGTGGTCGGCGCCTGCGCGGAGTTGCTGCGCAACGAGGGGTCGATCGGGCTCATCGCCGCCGACGCCCGGGTCCCGGTTCTCGCCGAGGTGCTGACGGCGGCCGGGCTGACGTACCTCGGCCCGGGCGAGGAGACGACGGCCGAGACCCGTCTGACCCTGGTGCCGGCCTCGCTCGCCAAGGGCCTGGAGTACGACTACGTGGTCCTGGACGAGCCGCAGGGCGTCGTCGACGGCGAGCCGGACGAGCGGACCGGCCTGCGCCGCCTGTACGTGGCCCTGACCCGAGCGGTCTCCGGCCTGATCGTCACGCACGCGGCGCCGCTGCCGGCACAACTGGCTTAGTACCGCGGGTGGCCGCCGTGACCACGCGGGCACGCGCGAGTGGCCCCCGGCACCGAGCGCCGGAGGCCACCAACGATCCTGCAGATGCCGTTACTTGAACTTGCGGCTGGTCGCCAGATAGACCTGCTTGGCGTTCTTGCCGAGGCGCGGCCCGGTGATGAACGTCTTGCGGTCACTCAGCGAGTTGTTCGAGACCAGGTAGGTCCGGCCGTTGTGCGTCAGGAACCAGGGGCCGCCGGAGGCGCCCCCGTTCATCGTGCACCCGATCATGAACTGGGCGGGGGCGTTGCTCGCCAGCACGAAACGCTTGGTGGCGCCGCGGCAGTCGTACATCTTCGAGCCGTCGTACGGCGCCTCGGCGGGGTAGCCGCGGACCTTCATGTTCTTGACCTTGTTGGCCGCCGGGGCGTTGAACCACACCGGCAGGGCCGAACCGAGCCGCTCCTGAAGGGACTTCTTGCCGCTCTCGGGCTTCACATGCAGCACGGCGTAGTCGTACGCCGAGGCCGCGTTGCCCTGGTGGCCGCCGCCCTTGATCCACTGGGACGACGTGGTGGCCCAGTTGGCCCACCAAATGCCGTACGGGGAGACGGACTTGGCGCGCGGGTCGGTGATCTGCCGGTTGCTCAGCCTCGCGCCGTTGTTGTACGAGGGAACGAAGGCGATGTTGCGGTACCAGCCGCCGCCCTTGCCCGCGTGCACGCAGTGGCCCGCGGTCCACACCATGTTGGACTTGCCCGGGTGCGCCGGGTCGGTGACGACCGCGGCGGAGCAGACCATGGCACCCTCGGGCGAGGAGAAGAACAGCTTGCCCACCGGGGCCGCGTAGTGGTGGTAGGTCGCCTTGACCTTCGTGGCCGTCTTCCGCTTCACCGTCCCGTCGGGCAGGTACGAGGTGGCACCGTTGCCCGAACCGGAGCTGGTGCTGCCCGCCTGCGCGACCGGAATGCTGGACTTGGCCGCGGCCATCTTCTCCGGCGTCCAGAAGTCCTTGATGTACGGGTTGGCGAAGTCCTCGGCCTTGGAGGCCCAGTTGCTGTAGTCCTTCCACCCCCCGTTCTTCCACTTCTCCAGGGCGGCGCCGCTGAGGTCGGTGGGAATGCCGGCGGGCAGCTTGTAGCCGCCGAGCGAGGTGGAGCCGTCGTCGTCCTGGCCGGTGTCGACGTTCTTGCCCGCCTGCGTGGACGACGAGGGCTGCGCGGCGGCCCCGTCGTCCTTCTTGCTGTCACAGGCCGTGGTGGTGACCATGATGGCCGCGATCACGGCTGCGGCGGCCGCGAGCGAGCGGCTGCGTATGGATGGCATGGAGCCTTGTCCCCCTGTTGCTGCGTGCTTCGTGCTTCGCGCGCGTGCGTGTCACTTCCCACGGCGCGCGTGCGTAGTGGCTTGACATGCCATGACGTGACATGGCTTGTCATGCCCTGGCCGATCCAGGGCGTCTTTACTATGCACGCACGAAGCCGGAGAGTGATCGCGGGAGGGCGGTCAGCACACAACAACTACCGCTCGGATATCGATCCGTGACCTTGGGTCAGGGATGGGCGAGACCGGGTGGGGGCGGGGCGCAGTGGTGAACAGGTTCTGGGCCGAAGGTCGCGTGGCGCCGCGCCCCTGGGGCCTGTCCGGCGGATCAGGCCGGAGGGGACCTGCGGCGCCTCATCAGCGCAGGTGAGCTGATCCTGGTGCGTCCAGCTGCAAGGTAAAAAAGCGACGACGCGATGGAGGTCCGCCCGCGCGAGCGAAGCCGAGCGTGGGGGAGTCGGCAACCGACGACAACGCCGCAGATGGGCGCACCAGGACCCGCGTCTCCGACAGGAACCGCCGGACAGGCCCTAGGCGTCCAGCGCCTCCCGCCACTCCCGGACGGCCTCCGGCGACACCGGTGCGGTCCATCCGCCCGGGCGGGCGGCGCCGCCGATGTGGAAGGCGTCGATGCCCGCCGTGCGCAGGCGTGGCACATGGTCGAGGCGCAGACCGCCGCCGACCATGATCCGCGGTTCGTAGCCCGGCTCACCGCCGCGGGCGGCCTCGGCGAGCAGCGTGGGGAGGCCGTCGTCGATGCCCGCCGCGGAACCGGCGGTCAGGTAGGCGTCGAGGCCCGGCAGGTCCGCGAGCTGCTTGCGCACGGCGTCGCGGTCGGCGGCGCGGTCGATCGCGCGGTGGAAGGTCCAGCGGCAGCCGTCCAGTTCGGCGACGAGCCGCTCCACGGCGGCCAGGTCCGCGCCGCCGTGCTCGTCGAGAAAGCCGAGCACGAACTCGTCCGCCCCCGCGGCGCGCATCTCCCCGGCGACGCGGACGAGCGCGTCGACGTCTCCCGCGGCGAATCCGTCCGCGAGACGGAGCATCACGCGCAGCGAGATGTCCACGGCGGCGCGGATACCGGCGAAGGTCTCCACCGGTGGGGTGAGCCCTTCGGCGGCCATGTCGGTGACCAGCTCCAGCCGGTCCGCACCTCCGGCCTGGGCGGCCACCGCGTCCTCCACGCCGAGGGCGATCACCTCCAGGACTGCGCGCTTGCGCTTGATCATCGGACCTCTTCCCTTGGGCGGCTACAGGTCTAGTCCAATCTCAGAGTACGCGGGTGGGGCTGCCGCCGCGAGAAGATCACGCCGAGTCGGTGCGCGGGTGGGGTGTTTTCGCCCTCTCCGCCCCTACCCGTCCCGTACCTGGGGGCTGCGCCCCCAGACCCCTAAGAGATTGCGCAGTTCCCCGCGCCCCTGAAAGGGGCGCGGGGAACTGCGCTACCCGCCCTCATTCGCCCGTCAGCCGAAGATGTTCAGCTCCCTCTTCTCCGCCCCGACCAGCTCATACCCCTCGCCGTCGACCGGCCGTCCCGCGTACAGCCGTACCAGCGTCGCGGCACTGCCGATGTACCGTGCCGGCGGCCGCTCCCCCGGCACACTCCCCAACCGCAGCGGTTCGTCCATGTCGTCGAGGTCGGCATGCAGCGGCAGATGCCCCTTGTGGCGGGTGACCCGCGCGAGAAGGGCGAGCGCGTGCGGCAGCCCGTCGCCCGCGTACGCCCCCGGCTCCCCGAAGACCTCGCGCACGTCCCCGGCATGCACCCACTCCCCCAGCGCGATCGGGTCGAGCACACCACCCGCCTTGGCGATCACCGGCCCGGCCTCGGTCATCCCGCGCTCCAGTTCGTCCACGACCCACGCGTTCGTCCAGGCGGCCCGCTCCGCGATGTCCCGGTCGTTCGACTCGGGCGAGAACACGCCCTTCTCGAACCGCCCCTCCACCACCCGGATCAACGCGGCCGAACAGTGCGCGAGTACGTCGCGCACGGTCCACCCCGGACACGCGCCGGTCGCCAGCGCGAAGTCCTCCTCCGGCCGGGCCCGCAGCAGCGGTATCAGCGCGTCACGCTCGATCGTCAGAAGCCGCCCGGGCAGCTCGGGGTCCCGTACGTCGTGCATGTCAGCAGTAGTCATGGGTGCCACGCTAGGGGGCCGAAGGCTCCGCACGGGAGAATGGGCGCATGGCCGATCTCGACGCCCTGCGCACCCGCTGGACCCGTGCCCTGGAAGGAGCCCGGGCGCCCGGCGGCGGCCCGGATCCCGTTCCGTACGCGGATCATCTCCTCGCCCGCTGGCAGGAGCCTCAGCGCCACTACCACACCGTCACGCACCTCCAGGCGGTCCTCGACCACATCGACGTACTGGAGAAACACGCGGACGACCCGGACCTCGTACGCCTGGCCGCCTGGTTCCACGACGCCGTGTACTTCCCCGACCGCTCCGAGAACGAGGAGCGCTCGGCCCGCCTCGCCGAACGCGCGCTCCCCGAGGCCGGGGTGTCCGAGGAGAGGACCGCGGAGGTCGCCCGTCTGGTCCGCCTCACGGTCACCCACGACCCCGCCGACGACGACCGCAACGGCCAGGTCCTGTGCGACGCCGACCTGGCGATCCTGGCCTCGTCCCCGAACGCGTACGCGGCGTACACCGCCGCAGTCCGCCAGGAGTACGCCTTCGTCCCGAACGACGCGTTCCACGAGGGCCGCGCCGCGATCCTGCGCCAACTCCTCGACCTGCCCCGCCTGTTCCACACACCGCACGGTGCGGCGCAGTGGGAGGCCACCGCGCGGTACAACATCGGCGCCGAGCTGGAGCTGCTCACCGACTGACATCGGTCACGCACTCACCCGCTCGGGCCTGCGCGCACTCACGCCGAAAAACCGGTTCGACGACGGGCGCCGGACCACGTACGAAGGGAGCATGCCCTCAAGTCTCGAACCGCCGCCCGCGGACACGCGCGACATGTCTGATATGCCGCATGCATCACCTATGTCCGGCACGCCCGCCCCCGCCGCTCACCATCCCCGCCCCCGTATGCCCTTGTCCGTCTACATCCTCGGACTCTCCGTCTTCGCCCTCGGCACCAGTGAGTTCATGCTCTCCGGGCTGTTGCCGCCCATCGCCGAGGACATGGACGTCACGATCCCGCAGGCGGGCCTGCTGATCTCGGCGTTCGCGATCGGCATGGTCGTGGGGGCGCCCCTCCTCGCGGTGGTGACGCTGCGGCTCCCCCGACGGACCACTCTCGTCTCCCTGATCGCGCTGTTCGGCCTGGGCCAGGTCGCGGGGGCACTCGCGCCGACGTACGCCGTGCTGTTCGCGTCCCGCGTCGTCAGCGCGCTCGCCTGCGCGGGCTTCTGGGCGGTCGGCGCCGCGGTGGCCATCGCGATGGTGCCGGCGAACGCGCGAGCCCGGGCGCTGGCCGTGATGATCGGCGGTTTGTCGATCGCGAACGTCCTGGGAGTGCCCGCCGGTGCCTTCCTCGGGGAGGGGCTCGGCTGGCGATCGGCCTTCTGGGCCGTGGCCGCTGCCTCCGCGATCGCCCTCGTCGGGATCGTCACGCTCATCCCGCGTATCCCTCTCCCCGACAAGAAGCCGCAGCTCAAGAGTGAACTGCGCATCTTCCGCGACCCTCAGGTCGGGCTGTCCATCGGCGTCATCGCGCTCGCCGCGGGCGGCGTCTTCTGCGCGTTCAGCTATCTCGCGCCACTGCTCACGGACGTGGCGGGGCTCGACGACGGGTGGGTGCCGACCGTGCTCGCGCTCTTCGGGGTCGGCGCGCTGATCGGTACGACGATCGGCGGGCGGATCGCCGACGCGCACCTCTTCGGGGTGCTGATCAGCGGCATCGCGGCCGACACCGTCATCCTGATCGCGCTCGCGCTGTTCGGGCAGTACGCGATCGCCGCCGTCGCCCTCTCCTTCGTCCTCGGAATCGCCTGCTTCTACACCGCCCCCGCGCTCAACGCCCGGATGTTCGACATCGCCGCGGCCGCCCCCACCCTGGCCGGCGCCACGACCACGGCCGCCTTCAACCTGGGCAACGCCGGCGGGCCCTGGGTCGGCGGTGCGGTCATCGACGCGGGGTTCGGGTACGCCTCCACCGCCTGGGCGGGCGCGGCCATGACGGTCTCCGCGATCGGTGTTGCCGTCGTCTCACTGCGGCTGCACCGTCGTACGCAGTCCTCGCGCGGCACGACCGTCGTGCCCAAGGCGGGCGCCGCGAACAAATCGGTACGTACGGAAGCGTGATCCGACCTATCCTCGCCCGCATGGGAGACATGGGCGGGGACTTGAGCCGGGACCTGGGCGAGGCCATGGGGGCGGAAGTGGGCGGGCACCTGGCCGCGGACCAGGTGGCGGAAGCGGTCGCGGGAAGCGTCGCGCTGCTGCGTACGGCTGCCGGGCGGGACTGGGACGGCATCAAGGCGGGGCAGCTGGAGTGGAGTTGCCGGCGGACGGCGGAACACATCGCCGGCGATCTCATCGCGTACGCGGGGCAGCTGGCCGGGCGGGCCACCGAGGCGTACGTGCCCTTCGAGATCGTGATGGAGGACGGCACCGACAACGCGGGCGTCGTCGACGTGATCGAGACGACCGGCGCCCTGTTCGCGGCCACCGTCCGCACGACGCCGCGCGAGGTGCGCGCCTTCCACCCGTACCCCTTCCGCAGCGCGAACCGCGAGGGCTTCGCCGCGATGGGCATCGCCGAAGTCCTCTTGCACACGCATGACATCGCGGAGGGGCTGGGGCTTGCCTATGAACCCCCGGCCGCACTCTGCGAGGGCGTCCTCACTCGAATCTTTCCCCAGGTCCGGCCAGGGCCCTCCCCCTGGCGCACCCTCCTGTGGGCCACCGGCCGCGGCGAACTGCCGGGCCGTGCCCCGGTCACCGAGTGGCGCTGGAGCAACAACGTCGTGATCGAGTCCGAGCGGCTCACGCTCCAGGGGGTCACTCCGGCGGCCGCCGCCGAACTGCGCGCGGGGGGCACGGGCGGCTTCGAGTGGATCGAGGGCGGCCCGTTCGAGGGTACTCGGGACGCCGCCGGGATGGTCGTGAAGGCGTACGAAAGCGGGGTGCACCGGCCCGAGTGGGGCATGTTCGTCCTCGTCCGCCGGGAGGACGGGTGCGCGGTCGGTGGCATGGGCTTCCACGGCGTGCCCGACGAGGAAGGCCGGGCCGAGGTCGGTTACGACCTCGCGGAGAGCGCCCGCGGCAACGGTTACGCGACCGAGGCCCTGCGCGCCCTCGCCGCCTGGGCCCTGGCTCGCGACGACGTCCAGCTCCTCTTCGCCGCCATCGACCGGACCAACACGCCCTCCCAACGCGTCATTTCGCGCGCCGGTTTCACCCGGGTGAGCGAGGACGTGGAACGTTACGCGTACGAGCTCCACGGCATGGACCGCTCACTCCAGCCGTACGCCCGGGCGACCTGACAGCCCGGGTTCGCGCGTGCCTCAGCGGCTGTCTCCCGGCCGCTTGCGGCGGCGCAGCCCCGCCCCGTACAGCAGCCGCACCACCTCGCGGCTGCTCACCTGCACCGCACCCGCCCGCACGGCATCCTCGTACCGGTGTACGGGAATGTCGTAGTGGTCCCGCTCGAAGGCACGTCGCGGCGCACCCAACTCCGCGGCGAACGCGTGCAGTTCGTCGTACGAGACATCGCTGATCAGATGGGACCACATGCGACCGTGCCCCGGCCAGGTGGGCGGATCGATGTAGACGGTCACGAGGAGGCGGCCCCACCCGTCGCCGAGCCGAGGGAACCCACCGAGGCGACCTTCACGCCCGCCTTGTGGCACACCCAGTGCGGATCGGGCCCCAACTCGGGCTCCACGTCGAGGGCGTGCGGATCGCCGGAGCCGCAGACGGGGCACAGCGGCCACCGGCCGTACCGCTCCAGCAACGCGTCCTGTACGTCCTGGGCGACCAGCCCGGCGACGTAGTCCGTGCCCTCCGGCCACTGCTCGACCCACCAGCGGCGCTGCACGACCGACTCCTCCACCAGGGAGACGACGTCCGCCTCGGCCACGTCACCCGCGACGAGATCGGCGAGGACAAGGGCACGAGCGGCGTGCAAGGCCTGCTCCAGGGGGCTGATGGGGTCCATGCACCCATTGTGCGCACCCTTGACCGTATGCCCCAATGGAAAATATCTTTCAGATGTGACCCATGACGTGAAGGAAATTTTCGCGGGAGAGGCGCCGCCCGCCCCCGCCGCCCTCGCGGCCAAGGTGCGGACGCTCGCCCCGTCGATGACCCGCTCCATGCAGCGGGTCGCCGAGGCCGTCGCCGGCGACCCGGCCGGCTGCGCGGCCCTCACGGTCACCGGCCTCGCCGAGCTCACCGGCACCAGCGAGGCGACGGTCGTCCGTACCGCCCGTCTGCTCGGCTACCCCGGCTACCGGGATCTGCGCCTGGCGCTCGCCGGACTGGCGGCCCAGCAGCAGTCGGGGCGCGCCCCCGCCGTCACCGCCGACATCGCGGTCGACGACCCCATCGCGGACGTCGTCGCGAAACTCGCGTACGACGAGCAGCAGACCCTCGCCGACACCGCCGCCGGCCTCGACACCGTCCAGCTCGGCGCGGCGGTCGCCGCGATCGCCGCGGCCCGCCGCATCGACATCTACGGCGTCGGCGCGTCCGGCCTGGTCGCCCAGGACCTCTTCCAGAAGCTCATGCGCATAGGGCTCATAGCCCACGCGCACAGCGACCCGCACCTGGCCGTCACCAACGCGGTGCAGCTGCGCGCCAAGGACGTGGCGATAGCCATCACCCACTCCGGTTCGACCGGCGACGTCATCGAACCGCTCCGGGTCGCCTTCGAGCACGGGGCGACGACGGTGGCGATCACCGGCCGCCCCGGCGGTCCCGTCACGCAGTACGCGGACCACATCCTCACCACGTCGACGGCCCGCGAGAGCGAGCTGCGCCCGGCGGCGATGTCGTCGCGCACGAGCCAGCTGCTGGTGGTGGACTGTCTGTTCGTGGGGGTGGCCCAGCGGACGTACGAGACGGCGGCGCCGGCGCTGTCCGCCTCGTACGAGGCCCTGGCACACCGCCACACGCCGCGCGGCGGGGGACGCCGCTAGAC
Organism: Streptomyces sp. NPDC050564; assembly: GCF_044457265.1. Classification (NCBI taxonomy): domain Bacteria; kingdom Bacillati; phylum Actinomycetota; class Actinomycetes; order Kitasatosporales; family Streptomycetaceae; genus Streptomyces; species Streptomyces sp. NPDC050564. Next base: position 43,765 of record NZ_JBITGS010000019.1, read on the forward strand.
CGCGCACCACCGGACCATCTCTTCTTCTCTTCTCCAACGGGGCCCTTCTTCTCGCAGCACCGGAAAGTCGTCGTACCGCACGGAAAAGAGCCGTCCTCCATGACTTCAACCGCCGACGCCTCCTCCAACCACCACGGCCTGAGGGCCGAGTTGGAGACACTCACCACCGAGGCGTTCCGCCCCGAACTCGCCGAGATCGACCAGCTGGCCACCCTGGAGATCGCGAAGATCATGAACGGCGAGGACGCGACCGTGCCGACGGCCGTCGCGGCGCAGCTCCCGCTCATCGCCACCGCCATCGACGACATCGCGGACCGCATGTCCCGCGGCGGCCGCCTCATCTACACGGGCGCGGGCACCGCGGGCCGCCTCGGCGTCCTGGACGCCTCCGAGTGCCCGCCCACCTTCAACACCGACCCGTCCGAGGTCGTGGGCCTGATCGCGGGCGGCCCGACCGCCATGATCACCTCGATCGAGGGCGCCGAGGACTCCAAGGAGCTGGCCGCGCAGGACCTCTCCGGACTGGGGCTGACCCCTGACGACACGGTCGTCGGCATCTCCGCCTCCGGCCGCACCCCGTACGCCGTCGGCGCCGTCGAACACGCCCGCGCGCGCGGCGCGTTGACGATCGGCCTGTCCTGCAACGCGGACAGCCCGCTCGCCGCCGCCGCGGATCACGGCCTCGAGGTCGTCGTGGGCCCCGAGCTCCTGACCGGCTCGACACGCCTGAAGGCGGGCACGGCCCAGAAACTCGTCCTCAACATGCTCTCGACGATCACCATGATCCGCCTCGGCAAGACCTACGGGAACCTGATGGTCGACGTGCGCGCCTCGAACGAGAAGCTGCGGGCCCGCTCCCGCCGCATCGTCGCCCTCGCCACCGGCGCCTCGGACGAAGAAATCGAACAGGCCCTCACCGCCACCGACGGCGAAGTGAAGAACGCGATCCTGACCATCCTGGGGGGCGTGGACGGTCCCACGGCGGCCCACCTCCTGGACGAGAGCAAGGGCCACCTGCGAGCGGCACTGGCGGCAGCGCCCCACTGAAAGCAAGCCGTCACAACTGTCTGCATGCGTGCCACTGCAGCGGCAGCCCGCCCGCCGTCGCAGCCGCGGACATGCGGGCCCTGGGGCAGAAGCCCACCCGCCGTCATAGCCGTGAGCATGCACGCCCCTGGGGCAGCAGCCGATTCGCGTCCTAGCGAATGCGCGCCCCTGGAGCAGAAGCCCGCCCGCCGTCATAGCCGTGGGCCATCGTGCCGCCAGGGCGGCACGGGTGGGCACGGCGGCACCCTGCAAGCGCTGGTCACGCACCCACCCCCGAGCAACCAGGACAAACGCACAGTGAACCCCTCCCCCCACGCCACCGCCGCCGCGATCCTCCCCTTGGTCGGCGGCCCCGCGAACGTAACCTCCGTAGCCCACTGCATGACCCGCCTGCGCCTGGGCCTACGGGACCGGACCGAGGTCCAGGAGGACGCCCTCAGAGCACTCCCGGCCGTACTCGGCATCGTCGCCGACGACGAGACGTACCAGATCGTCCTCGGCCCTGGCACGGTCGCCCGAGTGACCCCGGAATTCGAGGCATTGCTGGCGACCACCGCCGATCAACTGGCGGCCAAGGGCGCCGAGCTGAAGGCAACCGGACGACAACGCAACGCCACCCCCCTCAAACTCCTCCTGCGCCGCATCGCGAACGTCTTCGTCCCCCTGATCCCCGCCCTGATCGGCTGCGGCGTCATCGCGGGCCTGAACGGCCTGCTGATCAATCTTGGTCTGCTGGCGACGATCACCCCCGCCCTCGCCGCCATCGCCTCCGGCTTCATGGCCCTGATCGCCGTCTTCGTCGGCTACAACACGGCGAAGGAGTTCGGCGGCACTCCGATCCTGGGCGGCGCCGTGGCGGCGGTGATCGTGTACGCGGGCGTCGCCAAGGTGACGGTGTTCGGCATGACGCTCGCTCCCGGCCAGGGCGGCGTCCTGGGCGCACTGGCGGCCGCGCTCCTGGGGACGTACGTCGAGAAATGGTGCCGCAGCTGGGTCCCGGAGACGCTGGACGTCCTGGTCACCCCCACCCTCACCGTCCTCCTCACCGGCCTGGTGACGCTCTACGCCCTGATGTACACGGCGGGCGAGCTCTCCACAGCAATCGGCACGGCCGCGAACTGGCTCCTGGAGAACACCGGCGCCTTCGCGGGCCTGATCCTGGGCGGCCTGTTCCTCCCCCTCGTCATGCTCGGCCTGCACCAGGCCCTGATCCCTATCCACACCACTCTCATCGAGCAGCAGGGCTACACCGTCCTCCTCCCCATCCTGGCGATGGCGGGCGCGGGCCAGGTCGGCGCGGCCGCCGCGGTGTACGTCCGCCTCCGCCACGACCACTCCATCCGCACGACGATCAGGTCGGCGCTCCCCGCGGGCCTTCTCGGCGTCGGCGAACCGCTGATCTACGGCGTCTCGCTCCCCCTCGGCCGCCCCTTCATCACGGCCTGCACTGGCGGAGCGGCGGGCGGCGCCTTCGTGGGCTTCTTCTCCATGCTCGGCGACAAGGTCGGCTCGACAGCCATCGGCCCGTCGGGCTGGGCCCTGTTCCCCCTGCTCTCCGGCAACCGGGGCCTGGCCCTGACGGCCGCTGTCTACGCGGGCGGCCTGTTCACGGGATACATGGTCGGCTTCGCCGCGACGTACTTCTTCGGTCTCACCGGCCTCACCGACCGCGCAGGTCCTACCGGCCCTGCCGGGTTGTCAGTGGCGCGTGCAAAGGTGGAGCCATGAACCACGCACAGCTGACCGCCCTGGGGCGAGCCCTGCGCCTGCTCGGGGAGCACGGTGACGCGCTGACCGCCGACACCCCCGACGCGAAGCTGCACGAGGTCAAGGCGGACCTGAAGCGGGCCCTGGACCTGCTCGACGAGACGGTGACGACAGCGGCGCCCACCACCCGCTGCGCCGAGCACCCGACCGGGCCGGTCGACGAGGGCGCCGCCGACCTCTGCCTGCTCTGCGAGACCCGCCGCCGCGCCGCCCGCCGCTCCGAGGTCAACGACGCCTACTCGCACGGCGGCCGCCCCACCGGCCCTGACGAGACCCCCGAGCGCACCAAGTCCCGCTACGGCATCCGCGGCGACCGCCCCCAGCCCCAGCAGCGCTGGCTCCCGGAAGTGTGGACCGGCCAGGCGTGGCAGCTCTGCGGCACCCCCCGCCGCGACCGCCACGAGGCCGAGCGCTACCTCGCCGCCGAGCGCCGCACCCCCCGCCCCGGCATCGCCTACCGCCTGGTCCACGAGTTCACGGACTACGAGGTGCTGAGGATCTGGGGCACACCGGTACGGGTGGACATCGAACCGATGGGGAACCTTTAGCCGCTACCGAGGGAACGCATGCGTATGCAGTGACGAAAAGAAGGGGTCGGGCACGAGAATGGTCTCGCCGAACGGCACTCGGTCCTCGTGCTTGTACGCACCACCCTCGGGCTCGGGGAACAAAGTCACCGTGGGTCCGCAGCACCTCCCCCGGCGGCGCCTGTCCGAGCGCCTCCTGAGGACAGTCCCACTCGCGTCCGCCGCCGGGCGGCCGCAGTTGTACGTAGCCGCCCTCGCGCCCCATGACCTGACCGAGGCGCCCGTCCCGTACGTCGATCGCGTACTCCTCGGTCACGACTCAGCGCCGCCGCCCGGCCCGCCGAGCCCGCGCAGCACGGCGGTCAGCTTCTGCGCCGTACCCACGTTGCAGCGCCCCAGCGCGACCAGGGCGAACGGCTCGTCGCTCGCACCCGTCACCGGGTCGACCCGCAGCGACGGCAGGACCACACCGACCCCGACCAGGGCGGCCCGCAGCTCCTCGACGATCTCCTCGGTGGGCCGCACCCGCTTACTCGACGTCATCTCCATCGCCTTGTTCCCTCCACGCTGAGTGTTTGCGTTCTCCACACAGCGTGGCGATCCGCTCTCTAACCTGGCCGGAGTCGGCGTCCCAACAACCTCACCTGTGTGACAGGGAGTTGCCATGCTCGGACCGAAGGACCTCGATCCGTCCTCGTCGCCGCGCGCCATGATCGGCGCGGAGCTGCGGCACGCCCGCGAGCACGCGGGCCTCAGCCAGGCCGAGCTCGGCGAGCCGCTGTTCGTCAGCGGTTCGTTCATCGGCCAGTTGGAGGCCGGGACGCGGCGCCTGCACCTCGAATACGCCGTCCAGATAGACGAGATCCTCGGCACGAACGGCTTCTTCGAGCGCAACTGCAAGGCACTGGCCAGGTCGAAGTACCCCGATCACTTCGCGGAGGCTGCGGAGGCGGAGGCGATCGCTACGACGATCAGGCAGTACGCGCAGCTCCTGATCCCGGGGCTGTTACAGACGAAGACGTACGCGGAGGCGGTGTTCCGCGCCTACAAGCCGACCGCCACGGACTCCGAAATCGACGCTCGTGTGGCCGCCCGCCTCGAACGCGCCCATCTTCTCGACGATCCAACAACCCCGTTGTTGTGGGCGATTCTCGATGAGGCCGCCCTCCGCCGGGAGGTCGGCGGCAGTGCCGTGATGGCGGAGGCTCTGCGTCACGTGGCTGGCCTCGCGCGCAAGCAACGGATCATCGCGCAGGTGCTGCCGTTCGGCGCGGGGGCGCACGCCGCGATGGACGGGCCCCTGAAACTAATGGAGTTCGAGGACGCGCCGCCGCTCTCCTTCGTCGAGGCGCCGGACATGGGAAAACTGCTGGACGACCCGGCCACGGTCACCCGGCACATCCTGATATTCAACCTCCTTCAGGCCGCGGCACTTTCGCCTCAAGACTCCCTGGCCCTGATCGAATCCGTGGCGCAGGATTACGAACATGGAGAACAGCACCCGTGAGTACGACCTGAGCACCGCCACCTGGTACAAGTCCAGCTACAGCGGCGGCCAAGGCGGCGACTGCCTGGAAGTCGCCCGCTGGCGCAAGTCGACGTACAGCGGCGGCGACGGTGCCGACTGCCTGGAAGTCGCCGACGGTCACCCCACCGTCGTCCCCGTCCGCGACTCCAAGAACCCCCACGGCCCGAAGCTCGTGTTCCAGGCGGAGGTCTGGTCCGCGTTCGTCATGGGCGTCAAGGGCGAGGTCCGGGCCGCCCGTTGAGCGAACCGCGCGATCACGAGCCGGTCTTCGTCAGAAGCAAGTGGGGGACGAACCGGTACGTCTACAACCCGAACAACCCCGTCGGCCTCGCCCTCATCTTCGGCTCGCTGCTCTTCGCGGCAGGCGGCATGTACTACCTGCACGCGAGCTCGAACTGGAGTGAGGGCGAACTCCGTTCGGCGGTGCACCAAGCGGCAGACGACCTGGAGAAGAAGCCGGTCGTCTACGACGAGTACCTGGGCTTCCAGAGCTACATCGACGAGGCCATCGACCGCACCGGGGAAGGCCCGTCGACCGGCGCAGTGATCGACCAGGCCACGCATTCCTTCGAAAAGGTCCCCGCCGACGACGACTACACCATCACCGGCCCCGGTACGGACGCCGCGTTCTGCATGCACATCCACGCGACGCCGACGAACGAGACGTACGCGGCCCTCTCCGTCGACGTCACCGACGGCTCCTGCCAGGGGACTTGAGCCTCGGGCGCCGAGCTCCGAGCCCTCTTTCTCACCCGAGGACACAGCCGGTTGACCCCATGCGCCGGGGGGCGGCTCCCCTGCTACAGAAGAGCCGCCCCCCGGGGCGTACAGCGAGCAGGCTCAGCTCAGCTGAGGGTCTTCAGGGCCGCCGCGTCGTATGCCGCCAGGTCCGCGAAGCGTCCGTCGAGGACCTTCGCCGCCCACTCCGGGTCCTGGAGGAGCGCGCGGCCCACGGCGACGAGGTCGAACTCGTCGCGCTCCAGGCGGTCCAGCAGGTCGTCGATGCCCCTGACCGAGGAGCCCTCTCCCTGGAAGGCCTTGAGGAACTCACCGTCCAGGCCGACCGAGCCGACGGTGATGGCGGGCTTGCCGGTGATCTTCTTCGTCCAGCCGGCCAGGTTCAGGTCGGAGTCGTCGAACTCCGGGAGCCAGTAGCGGCGGGTGGAGGCGTGGAAGGCGTCCACTCCGGCGGCGGCGAGCGGCGTCAGGATCGCCTCCAGCTCCTCCGGGGTCTCGGCCAGCCGGGCCTCGTACGCCTGCTGCTTCCACTGCGAGTAGCGGAAGAGCACCGGGAAGGACGGGGAGACCGCCGCGCGGACCGCGGCCACGATCTCCGCCGCGAACTTCGTACGGGCCACCGGGTCGCCGCCGTACGCGTCCGTGCGGCGGTTGGTGCCCGCCCACAGGAACTGGTCGATCAGGTAGCCGTGGGCGCCGTGCAGCTCGACTCCGTCGAAGCCGATGCGCTCGGCGTCGGCCGCGGCCGCGGCGAAGGCGCCGACCACGTCGTCCAGATCGGTCTGCGTCATGGCCTTGCCGGTGACGTCGGCGCCCTCGGAGCCGATGCCGGAGGGGCCGACCGCCGGGGCGTCCGCGAACGGCGGCTCGCCCTGGTTGCGCACCATGCCGATGTGCCACAGCTGCGGCACGATCGTGCCGCCCGCCGCGTGCACGGCGTCCGCGACCTTCGCCCAGCCCGCCAGCTGCTCCTCACCGTGGAAGCGCGGGACCCGGTCGCTCTGCCCGGCCGACTCGTGGCCCACGTACGTGCCCTCGGTGACGATCAGGCCGACGCCCGCGGCGGCGCGGCGGGAGTAGTACCCGACGACGTCCTCCCCCGGTACGCCGCCCGGCGAGAACATCCGGGTCATCGGGGCCATCACGATCCGGTTCGGGACGGTCAGGCCGTTCAGGGAGACGGGACGGGACAGGATCTCGGCTGCGCGTGAGGCGGCGGTGGCAGTCACGAAGGGGGCTCCTCGGAGAGGTCGGTCGGACATCGAGCAGTTAGGGGATTCCGGGCGGTATGTGCACGTGCATCGACCGCCCATGAACGTCAACCGCCCCACCCGCCACGACATTCCGCCGCCCCACGGCCCGCTTCTGTGATCCCGCACACGCGCGACGCGAGCGCCCTGGACCCACCCGACAAGAGCACCCCGGACGGTTCGACGAGAGCACCCCCCCAAAAAACGCCCGAGGGCGGCACCCCCTGGGAGTGGGGGTACCGCCCTCGAAACGTAAGGACAGTGATCAACCGGAGGTCGATCAGAAGTCCATGTCACCGCCCGGCATGCCGCCCGGAGCGGCCGCGGCGGCCTTCTCCGGCTTGTCGGCGATGACGGCCTCGGTGGTGAGGAACAGCGCGGCGATGGAGGCGGCGTTCTGCAGGGCAGAGCGGGTCACCTTCGCCGGGTCGATGATGCCCTCGGCGATCATGTCGACGTACTCGCCGGTCGCGGCGTTCAGACCGTGGCCCACGGCCAGGTTGCGCACCTTCTCGACGACGACGCCACCCTCGAGACCACCGTTGACGGCGATCTGCTTGAGCGGGGCCTCCAGGGCGAGCTTCACGGCGTTGGCGCCGGTCGCCTCGTCACCCTCGAGCTCCAGCTTCTCGAACACGGCGGACGCCTGGATGAGAGCGACGCCACCACCGGCGACGATGCCCTCCTCGACGGCCGCCTTCGCGTTGCGAACGGCGTCCTCGATGCGGTGCTTGCGCTCCTTGAGCTCGACCTCGGTGGCGGCACCGGCCTTGATGACGGCCACGCCGCCGGCCAGCTTCGCCAGGCGCTCCTGGAGCTTCTCGCGGTCGTAGTCCGAGTCCGAGTTCTCGATCTCGGCACGGATCTGGTTGACCCGGCCGGCGACCTGGTCGGCGGAGCCGGCGCCGTCGACGATCGTGGTCTCGTCCTTGGTGATGACGACCTTGCGGGCGCGGCCCAGCAGGTCCAGACCCGCGTTCTCCAGCTTGAGGCCGACCTCCTCGGAGATGACCTCGCCGCCCGTGAGGATGGCGATGTCGCCGAGCATGGCCTTGCGGCGGTCACCGAAGCCCGGGGCCTTGACGGCGACGGACTTGAAGGTGCCACGGATCTTGTTGACGACCAGGGTCGACAGGGCCTCGCCCTCGACGTCCTCGGCGATGATCAGCAGCGGCTTGCCGCCCTGCATGACCTTCTCGAGGAGCGGGAGCAGGTCCTTGACGTTGGCGATCTTCGAGTTGGCGATCAGGATGTACGGGTCGTCGAGGACGGCCTCCATACGCTCCATGTCGGTGGCGAAGTACGCCGAGATGTAGCCCTTGTCGAAGCGCATACCCTCGGTGAGCTCCAGCTCCAGACCGAAGGTCTGGGACTCCTCGACGGTGATGACGCCTTCCTTGCCGACCTTGTCCATGGCCTCGGCGATGAGCTCGCCGATCTGGGTGTCGGCGGCGGAGATGGAGGCCGTGGAAGCGATCTGCTCCTTGGTCTCGACATCCTTGGCCTGCTCGAGCAGGGCACCGGAGACGGCCTCGACGGCCTTCTCGATACCGCGCTTGAGGGCCATCGGGTTGGCGCCGGCGGCTACGTTGCGCAGACCCTCGCGGACCAGCGCCTGGGCCAGGACGGTCGCGGTCGTCGTGCCGTCACCGGCGACGTCGTCCGTCTTCTTCGCGACCTCCTTGACCAGCTCGGCACCGATCTTCTCGTACGGGTCCTCGAGCTCGATCTCCTTGGCGATGGAGACACCGTCGTTGGTGATCGTGGGGGCGCCCCACTTCTTCTCGAGGACGACGTTGCGGCCCTTGGGGCCAAGGGTGACCTTGACGGCGTCGGCGAGCTGGTTCATCCCGCGCTCGAGACCGCGCCGTGCCTCCTCGTCGAACGCGATGATCTTGGCCATGTGAAGTGGTCCTCCCGGACGGGGTGGATTGCTCCGGACCGTGCCCGCGCCCGCGACGGACGGCCTGCAAGCCTTGTGGTTCCTTGCCCCACCGGCTTGCGGACCTCGCTGACCCGATCCAAGTTCTGTCACTCTCACTCGGAGAGTGCTAACGCCAATGATTAGCACTCGGCCCCCTCGAGTGCAAGATGCTCCCGCGCAACGAGCCCATTGAGGGGTGGTGGTCGAGCGACGGGCGGGCGCAAGCGCCTCTCACGAACGGGAGGGATCCGGGAACGCACGAAGGGCCCGCGTCCCTGATGGGATGCGGGCCCCTCGGCGTGAGTGCGTCGGTGGCCGTTCGCGCCGGGATCAGACGGCGAGCTTGACCATGTCCGCCTGCGGACCCTTCTGGCCCTGCGAGATCTCGAACTCCACTCGCTGACCCTCTTCAAGGGTGCGGTAGCCGTCCATCTGAATCGCGCTGTAGTGCACGAAGACGTCCGCACCACCGTCGACCGCGATGAAGCCGTACCCCTTCTCCGCGTTGAACCACTTGACGGTGCCCTGAGCCATGCCTAACTCCCCTATTACTGGCCCTTGCACAGATCCACACTTCGCGGATCCGGGTCAGACCTCACCCCCCAACGGTTGGGGGTGTGCGCCGGAACGCGTCGACCGCGGCTGAATGTATCTGTCCAACTGCCGTCTGCAACAGGTCAATCGGACGAGAATTCTGGGCACGGTCGATCGGGAAAATGCGGAGAATTCGCGAAGATTCAGGGCAAGTCGGGCCCCGTAAATGCCATAATCGGCTCAAAAAGGTGGGGCACTTTGGCTACTTCTTGTCGGCTGTCGCGCAGATGCTCATATGCGTCCGGCATGAAAAGCGAAGCAGCTTCCCCAACTCTACCGTGCTCAACCATGCAGAATTGCCCCCTCCGTTTCTCTCACGGAGGGGGCAATTCGATGAACTCTTAGTGATGAGCGTTACCTACGGTAACAATCTCACCTTGGGTGACGGGTTCAGCCGCCCGCGACCGCCGGGATGATCGACACGCCCGCACCGTCGGGCGTCGCCGTCTCCAGACCCTGCTCGAACCGCACGTCGTCGTCGTTGACGTACACGTTGACGAACCGACGCAGCTTGCCCTGGTCGTCCAGAACGCGCGCGGCGATACCCGTGTGGTTCTTCTCCAGGTCGGCAAGGACCTCGGCGAGGGTCCCGCCCTCGGCCGTCACCTCGGCCTGACCGCCGGTGTAGGTGCGCAGGATGGTGGGGATGCGGACGTTGACGCTCATGATGCGAGGCCAGCCTCTCGGAAGGAGTCCAGGTTCGGGCGGATGGTCGCGGTCAGGCCGGTGCCGGCCACCGCGTCCAGGGTCTTGAGGCCGTCGCCGGTGTTGAGGACGACCGTGGTCAGGGTCGGGTCGAGGAGGCCGTTCTCGATCAGCTTCTTGGCGACGCCGAGGGTCACACCGCCCGCCGTCTCGGCGAAGATGCCCTCCGTGCGCGCAAGGAGCTTGATCGCGTCGACGACCTGCTCGTCGTTGACATCCTCCACCGCACCGCCCGTGCGGCGCGCGATGTCGAGGACGTACGGCCCGTCGGCCGGGTTGCCGATGGCGAGCGACTTGGCGATGGTGTTCGGCTTCTGCGGCCGTACGACGTCGTGCCCGGCCTTGTAGGCGACGGACACCGGCGAGCAGCCTTCGGCCTGGGCGCCGAAGATCTTGTACGGCTTGTCCTCGACGAGGCCGAGCTTGATCAGCTCCTGCAGACCCTTGTCGATCTTCGTGAGCTGGGAGCCGGAGGCGATCGGGACGACCAGCTGGTCGGGCAGACGCCAGCCGAGCTGCTCGCAGATCTCGTACGCCAGGGTCTTGGAGCCCTCCGCGTAGTACGGCCGCAGGTTGACGTTGACGAAGCCCCAGCCCTCGCCGGCCGGGTCGCCGATCAGCTCGGAGCAGAAGCGGTTCACGTCGTCGTAGTTGCCCTCGATGCCGACGAGCTCGCCGCCGTAGATCGCGGCCATGACGACCTTGCCCTGCTCCAGGTCGTGCGGGATGAACACGCAGGAGCGGAAGCCGGCGCGGGCGGCGGCGGCGCCCACCGCGCCGGCGAGGTTGCCGGTGGAGGAGCAGGAGAGGGTGGTGAAGTCGAAGGCGCGGGCGGCCTCGATGGCCTGGGCGACGACGCGGTCCTTGAAGGAGTGCGTCGGGTTGCCGGAGTCGTCCTTGACGAAGAGCTTGCCGGCGTCGACACCGAGCTCGCGCGCCAGGTTGTCGGCCTTGACGAGCTTGGTCCAGCCGGGGTTGATGTTCGGCTTCTCGGCGACGTCCGCGGGGACGGGCAGCAGGGGCGCGTAGCGCCAGATGTTCGCGGGGCCCGCTTCGATGCGCTTGCGGAGTTCCTCGGTGTCGTAGGCCGAGAAGTCGTACGCGATCTCCAGCGGGCCGAAACACTCCTCGCAGGCGAAGACCGGGCCGAGCGGGACCCGGTGCCCGCACTCGCGGCAGGAAAGCGCGGCGGCGGGGCCGAGATCAACGGCGTCTACGGTGTTCGTGGTGCTTGCAACAGTCTGCGCAGCCATGGAGGCGAGGCCCTTTCTCCTCATCTTCCTCACGACGCACTTCGCCGTGAGACGGATTTGGCACCTTCCCTAGCCGGGAGCCTCGCCACGTCAACGTGACAAGACCGGCTGGAGGGTTGCCGGGGCTTCAACGGGCCGTATCCCTCTGCCCCTCTGGATGAGCGGTATTCGGTTGTTGAACTATTGATCACCATGCGCGCCGATGATCTACGCAATGCGATGGTCATCCGCGTTGTTCAAGACTGTAACCGAAGGCCAGGACAGTTGAGATAGTCGTCCGAACCGCGAGATGGATCACACCGTGCGAGACGGGGTGATCAGACAGTGAGGAGCCGCAGACTGTGCTGAAGGAAGTCGAGCGCTGGCTGAGCACACGCTCCTGGTCCGTGACCGATCGCCCGCTCCACCAACTCATGGCCGCCAAACGCACCACCGGGTCGACGGTCAGTGTCGTCCTGCCCGCGCTCAATGAGGAGGAGACCGTCGGCGAGATCGTCGCGATCATCCGCCACGATCTGATGCAGCAGGTGCCCCTCGTCGACGAGATCGTCGTCGTCGACTCGGGCTCGACGGACCGCACCTCCGAGGTCGCCGCCGCCGCGGGCGCGCGCGTCGTGCACCGGGACGCGATCCTGCCGCGCATCCCGACCGTGCCCGGCAAGGGCGAGGTCCTGTGGCGGTCGCTGCTGGTGACGAGCGGGGACATCATCTGCTTCATCGACGCGGACTTGAAGGAATTCTCGTCCGACTTCGTCTCCGGGATCGTGGGCCCGCTGCTCACCGAACCCGGCGTGGACCTGGTCAAGGCGATGTACGACCGTCCCCTCGGCCAGGCCGCGGGCCAGGGCGGCCGCGTCACCGAGCTGATGGCCCGCCCCCTGCTGAACATGCACTGGCCGCAGCTCGCGGGCTTCGTCCAGCCGCTCGGCGGCGAGTACGCGGCCCGCCGCTCGCTGCTCGAACAGCTGCCGTTCCCCGTCGGGTACGGCGTCGAGCTGGGCATGCTCGTCGACGCCCTGCACCTGGTGGGCCTTGACGCCCTCGCCCAGGTCGACGTGGGCGTCCGCAAGCACCGCCACCAGGACGGACAGGCGCTGGGCCGCATGGCCGCGGCGATCTACCGCACCGCCCAGCTGCGCCTGGCCCGCGGCCACATGATCCGCCCGTCGCTCACGCAGTTCGAGCGGGGCGAAGAGGGCTTCGAGCCGCGCACCCACTCCGTTGACACGGAAGAACGCCCTCCGATGGTGGAAATCTCCGAGTACCGGAAACGGAAGGCCGCGTAGGCCGTGTCCGTGACGGGCGCGGGGAACTGCGCGGCCGGCCCCCGCCGGCCCGCGGATCCCGCGCGGCGCCGCATTGCATACAGCCGAGGGGAACGTTTGAGCGTTTCGGTGCCGGGCTAGGTTTCGTGGCATGGCTTCAACGCACGGTGCCCACCGGATCCTGGTCGCCTCCAACCGCGGCCCGGTCACCTACGAGGTGCGCGAGGACGGCTCGCTGAACGCCAAGCGCGGTGGCGGCGGGCTGGTCTCGGGCCTGTCGGCGATCGGGCCGGACGCGGGCGCCCTGTGGGTGTGCTCGGCACTCGGCGACGGGGACCGCGAGGCAGTGCGGCGCGGGGTCGGCGAGGACGGCGTACGGATGCTGGACATCGATGCCGAGGTGCACGCCGACGCGTACAACGGCATCGCGAACTCCGTGCTGTGGTTCGTTCACCACATGCTGTACCAGACGCCGCTGGAGCCGGTCTTCGACGCGGAGTTCCGGCGCCAGTGGGCGTCGTACGAGGCGTACAACCGCGCGTTCGCCGAGGCGCTGGCCGACGAGGCGGCTCGGGGTGCCGTGGTGGTCGTGCAGGACTACCACCTGACCCTCGTGCCCGGGATGCTGCGCGAACTGCGCCCCGATCTGCGGATCGGGCACTTCTCGCACACGCCGTGGGCGCCGGTGGACTACTTCCGGATGCTGCCGGACGACATCGCCGAGCAGGTGCTGCGCGGGATGCTGGGCGCGGACCGGCTCGGCTTCCTCACCAGTCGGTGGGCGAACGCGTTCACCAGGTGCGCCGCCGACCTCGTCGGCGGGCTCGGAGACACCCGGGTCGGCGTGCACGGGCTCGGCGCGGACGCGGACTTCCTGCGGCGGCGCTCGCACGAGGCGGACGTCGAGGAGCGGATGGCCACGCTGCGGGAGCAGATCGGCGACGGCCGCAAAACGATCGTGCGGGTCGACCGGACCGAACTGTCGAAGAACATCGTGCGCGGACTGCTGGCGTACCGGCAGCTCCTCGACGACCACCCGGCGTGGCACGAGCGCGTCGTGCACGTCGCCTTCGCGTACCCGTCCCGGCAGGACCTCGCCGTGTACCGCGACTACACGGCCGCGGTGCAGCGTCTCGCCGAGCAGATCAACTCGCAGTACGGGACGGCCGGCTGGACTCCGGTGGTCCTGCACGTCAAGGACGACTTCGCACGGTCGCTGGCCGCGTACCGGCTCGCCGACGTGGCCCTCGTCAACCCCATCCGGGACGGCATGAACCTCGTCGCCAAGGAGGTGCCGGTCGTCTCCGACGAGGGCTGCGTGCTGGTGCTGTCACGCGAGGCGGGGGCCTACGAGGAGCTGGGCGAGGATGCGATCTCGGTGAATCCGTACGACGTGATCGGTACCGCCCGGGCGTTGCACGAGGCGTTGTCCATGTCCGTCGGCGAGCGGGCCGAGCGTACGAAGCGGCTGGCTGCCGCGGCTACGGCTTTGCCGCCGGCCCAGTGGTTCCTCGATCAGTTGCACGAGCTGGACGCCTGATTGCGGGTCACCCGGCGTTGACGGGCACAGCGGTGAGGGCTGGAGAGCAGTCCAACAGCGCCTGCCGTACCGGCACAACTCGCAGGACCGGGACACCGCCGCGGTGAACGCCGATCCGCTGTTCGTGTCCGCGATCCCGGTGGTCCCGTACGACGTACGGCTGCATGCCGGTTTGCCCGCCTGCGGGGCGGGGTCGGTGACCGGGGGCGGACCGGACCACTTCGCGAACCCGGTCTCCGCCCCCTCCAACAGCGGTGCCGATCAGTCCAGTTGAGCCGCGAGCGCGGACAGCAGTCGTACGACGCCGGGCGGGCCGTCCACCACCAGGTCGGCCCGGTCGGCGAGTTCGGCGACCTCGGAACTGCCGCTGCAGACGAGGAGCCCGGGGATGCCGTCGGAGCGGAGCTTGTCGACGGCGGCGAAGGCGGGCAGGTCGCCCAGGTCGTCACCGGCGTACAGGACGGCTTCGGCACCGATCTCGCGGACGTACTCCAGAAGGGCGACGCCCTTGTCCATGCCCGGCGGGCGCAGCTCCAGGACCATGCGGCCCGGCTCGACGATCAGGCCGTGCCGGGTGGCCAGGTCGGTGAGGGGCTCGCGCAGGGCCTCGAAGGCGGCCTGCGGGTCGCTGGCCCGGCGGGTGTGGACGGCGACGGCGCGGCCCTTCTCCTCGATCCACGTGCCCTGCCAGGCGCCGATCTTGTCCAGGAACCCGGGCAGCTCGGCGCGGACGGCGGCGACGCCGGGGTGCGGGGCGGGGGCGCTGACCGTGCTGCTCACCGCGTCCCAGCGTTCGGCGCCGTAGTGGCCGAGGACGACCAGGTGCTCCAGGCCCGGGACGCCCGCGAAGCCGCCGTGCCGGACCGCGACGCCGGCCGGGCGGCCGGTGATCACGGCTACGGAGGCGACCTTCGGGGCGAGGGCCGCGAGGGCGGGTACCGCGTCGGGGTGGGCGCGGGCCTGTTCGGGGTCGGCGACGATCGGCGCGAGGGTTCCGTCGAAGTCGAGCGCGATCACCGCCCGGGTGGGCCGGGCGAGGATGGCATCGCGGCCTTCGCGACCGGCGGGGGTCATTGGCGTCGGCGAGGAGTCCGTGGACTCCGGGGATTCCGGATGGCTGCCCATACGCCGACCCTATCCGCGCGGGGCCGGGCGTACCCATGGCTCATCGCGTCACGCGCGGCCGCCCACCGGGGTGCGGGCGGGGAGTTCTTCGCCCCCTCCGCCCCTGCCCGTCCCGTGCCTGGGGGCTGCCGCCCCCAGACCCCCGCTCAAAAGAGTGCGCAGTTCCCCGCGCCCCTGAAAGGGCCGCGGGGGAACTGCCGAAAGGCTGGTCGGGACGGGCAAGGGCGGAGGGGGCGAAAAAACACCCGCCCGCACCGCCGTCACCGCTCCCCCCGGCGCGCCTCCCTGACCCGTCGGAGGCGGTTGACCGTGACGGGATCGTGGGCGAGGGCGCGCGGGTCGTCGAGGAGGGCGTTGAGGAGTTGGTAGTAGCGCACCGGGGGCAGGCCCAGCTGCTCCCGTATCGCCCGCTCCTTGGCCCCGGGGCCCGGAAAGCCGCGGCGCTCCATCGCGAGGATGCCCTGTTCCCGCGGGGTGAGGTCCTCCATGGACAGCACGGTATCCCCCGGCACTGACAGCGCTACGCCGCGCTGTCCTGCGTCGTCGCCGTGATCTGGAGCCTGCTCAGGACCCCGGTCGGGCTTCCGCTCGAACTCACGGCCTGGGCGATCTGCTGCTTGACGTCGGCGCTGATCCCGGCCCAGGAGGTCTTCCCGACGGGGTAGAGCACGGAGGAGGGGAGCTGGTCCAGGAACGGGCCGAGGTCCTGGTCGTTCCTGTCGGCGGCCATGGCCTCGGACGCCGACGCGGTGACCGGCAGCAGGTTGTACTCGTGGGAGAAGGCGAGCACGTTCTTGTCGTCGTAGACGAAGTTGAGGAAGTCGCCGATCTGCTTGCCGTGGTTGTTCTTCTTGAACGCCATCATCCAGTCGGCGACACCCATCGTGGCCTTGGCCCGGCCGTCGATGCCGGGCATCGGCACCATGCCGAACTTCACGCCCTTCTTGGCGGCCGTCTGCATCAGCGTGGGGTGCCCGACGAGCATTCCGACCTCGCCGCGAGTGAACGCGGAGAACGCGTCGGCGCGGTTCAGCTTCGCGGGCGCGACGGGCCCGGTGAGCCCCTTGCCGACCAGCTCGTCCTTGAGCCAGGTGAACGTCTTGATGTTCTGCGGCGAGTCGATGGAGTAGGTGCCGACATCGTCGGTGTAGCCGCCTCCCCCGCTCAGCAGCCACTGCATCGTCTCGGCCTGCGCCTCCTCCGGCCCGAGCGGCAGCGCGTACGGGAACTTGACGCCCTCGGACTTGAGCGCCCTGGCGTCGGCCGCGAGCTCGCTCCAGGTCTGCGGAGGGGTGATCCCGGCCTGTGAGAACAGCGTCTTGTTGTAGAAGAGCAGGCGCGTGGAGGACGCGAACGGCATGCCGTACTGCGTCCGGTCCATCTGCCCCGCGTCCGTGAGCTGCGGGACGAAGTTGGCCTGCACGGGTATGGAGAGCAGGTCGTCGACCTTGTAGAGCTCGCCCTTCGCCGCGTAGTCGGCGTACGCGCCGATCTGCGCCAAGTCGGGGGCGTCGCCCGCCGCGACCATCTCCTTGACCTTGCGGTCGACGTCGGTCCAGGAGTAGACGCTGACCTCGACCTTGACCCCCGGGTGGTCGTCCTCGTACTCCTTGGCCAGCTTGTCCCAGTACTTCTGGGAGCTGTTGGCCTTGGAGTCGCCGTAGTCGGCGGCCACCAGCTTGAGGGTCACCTCCGAGGATCCGCCCGAGCCGCCGCAGCCCGCGAGGGTCGCCGTCATGCCCAGGGCGGAGACCACCGCGATCAGTCCTGTCCTACGCCGCTGCACTGTGTCCTTCTCCCAACCCCTGGCCACAGGTCTCCGGCCGGCCTCCGGCCGGCCCCTGGCCCTCTTTGCTTCTGCGTCCGTTGCATCTGTCTCGGAATGCGGATACAAGGTCTACACCACGTGAGTGGACTAGACCTCTCCTGGGGTAAGGGGCGACACTGTCCCCCGTGAGACATGTCATCGCCCTCGATGTGGGCGGCACCGGGATGAAAGCCGCCCTCGTGGGGGCGGACGGCGAGCTGCTCCATCAGGCCCGCCGGGCGACCGGCCGGGAGCGCGGTCCGGACGCCGTCGTCGAGACGATCCTCGGCTTCGCCGCCGAGCTGCGCGGCTACGGCGAGCAGCGCTTCGGCGAGCCCGCGTCCGCCGCCGGAGTCGCCGTCCCCGGCATCGTCGACGCCGCGCGGGGCATCGCCGTGTACTCGGCCAACCTCGGCTGGAGCGACGTCCCGCTGCGCCGGCTGCTCGGCGACCGGCTGGGCGGCGTACCCGTCGCACTCGGCCACGACGTCCGCACGGGCGGGCTCGCCGAGGGCCGCATCGGCGCGGGGCGCGGCGCGGACCGATTCCTGTTCGTCCCCCTCGGTACCGGTATCGCGGGCGCCATCGGCATAGACGGCGGCGTCGAGGAGGGCGCGCACGGCTTCGCGGGCGAGATCGGCCATATCGTCGTACGCCCCGGAGGGACCCCGTGTCCGTGCGGGCAGCGCGGCTGTCTGGAGCGGTTCGCCTCCGCGGCCGCGGTCAGCCAGGCCTGGGCCGGGGCGTCCGGCGATCCGGAGGCGGACGCGGCGGACTGCGCCAAGGCCGTGGAGTCCGGGGATCCGCGAGCGGCAGCCGTCTGGCAGGAGGCCGTCGACGCGCTCGCCGACGGGCTCGTCACCGCGCTCACCCTGCTGGACCCGCGCACCCTGATCATCGGTGGCGGTCTGGCCGAGGCGGGAGAAACCTTGTTCACACCGCTGCGGGCCGCCGTCGAGCGGCGCGTCACCTTCCAGAAGCTGCCGTCCATCGTTCCGGCGGCCCTGGGGGACACGGCCGGCTGCCTGGGCGCGGGCCTGCTGGCCTGGGATCTACTCGAAACCGACATCACCGACCGCTCGGAGGTAACCACCTGATGGCCCCTTGCAAGGTTCTCGCCGGCGCCCGGGTGGTCCTGCCCACCGGGATCGTGGACGGCGGCCGCGTGATCGTCGACGGCGCGCGGATCGCTGGAAGCGCCCCCACTCAGACGGAGACGGTCGATCTGTCCGGCCACTGGCTGGTGCCCGGCTTCGTCGACATGCACAACCACGGCGGCGGAGGCGCGTCCTTCACCTCCGGGACCGTCGAGGAGGTCCTCCAGGGCGTCCACACGCACCGGCTGCACGGCACCACGACGGTCGTCGCCTCGACCGTCACCGGCGACATGCACGGTCTGGCCGAGCGCGCCGGGCTGCTGTCCGAGCTGGCCGAGCAGGGCGACATCGCGGGCATCCACTTCGAGGGCCCGTTCATCTCCCCGTGCCGCAAGGGCGCGCACTCCGAGGAGCTGCTGCGCGACCCGGACCCGGCGGAGGTGCGCAAGCTGATCGACGCGGCGCGCGGCCGGGCCAAGATGGTCACCCTCGCCACCGAACTGCCGGGCGGCATCGACTCCGTACGCCTGCTGGCCGACCACGGGGTGATCGCGGCGATCGGGCACACCGACGCGACGTACGAGCAGACACAGGAGGCCATCGACGCGGGCGCGACCGTGGCGACGCACCTGTTCAACGCGATGCCGGCGCTCGGCCACCGCACCCCCGGCCCCATCGCCGCCCTCCTGGAGGACGAGCGGATCACGGTGGAGCTGATCAACGACGGGACGCATCTGCACCCGGCCTCCCTGAAGCTGGCGTTCCATCACGCGGGCGCGGACCGGGTCGCGTTCATCACGGACGCGATGGACGCGGCGGGCTTCGGTGACGGCCGCTACATGCTCGGCCCGCTGGAGGTCGAGGTCGCGGACGGTGTCGCCCGCCTGGTGGAGGGCGGTTCGATCGCGGGCTCGACGCTCACGCTCGACCGCGCCTTCCAGCGCGCGGTGACGATCGACAGGCTGCCGGTCGAGGGCGTCGTGGCGGCCCTGTCCGCCAACCCCGCGCGGCTGCTCGGCGTGTACGACAAGGTGGGCTCGCTGGAGCCGGGCAAGGACGCCGACCTGGTGGTCCTCGACGCCGGCTTCGGGCTCAAGGGCGTGATGCGCAAGGGCGAATGGGTGGTCGATCCGCAACTGGGATGATTGGTCCCCTGCCGGCGCACGGCGAATGACTACCGACGTACAACAATTGACTGTTCAAGCACGGCGGTTGGGCCGCGGGACTGGGCCGACCGCCGTTGTCTTTGGCATGATCGAGCCTCCGGAACAACCGGTAAGCGCGTACGCGGCGTCTACATCATGATTCTCTTCGGGGGAGGTCGGCCCAGGTGATCCTCACGGTCACACTGAACACCGCTCTCGACATCACCTACCGCATACGGTCCCTGCGGCCGCACACCTCGCACCGGGTGACCGAGGTGACCGAACGCCCGGGCGGCAAGGGCCTGAACGTGGCCCGGGTGCTCGCCGCCCTCGGCCACGAGGTGACGGTCACGGGCTTCACGGGCGGCGCGACCGGCCGCGCGGTGCAGGAGCAACTCATGTGCACACCGGGCGTGGTGGACGCGCTGGTCCCGGTGACAGGCTCGACGCGCCGCACGATAGCGGTGGTCGACACGACGACGGGTGACACGACTCAGCTCAACGAACCCGGCCCGGAGATCGTCCCTGCCGAGTGGGCGGCCTTCCAGGAGGCGTACGAGGTCCTCCTCCGCTCCGCCTCGGCCGTGGCCCTGTGCGGCAGCCTGCCGCCGGGGGTTCCGGTGGGCGCATACGCGGGGCTCGTCCGCACGGCCCGCGCGGCGGCCGTCCCGGTCCTCCTCGACACCAGCGGAGAACCGCTGCGCCGTGGGGTCGCGGCCCGCCCCGACATCGTCAAGCCGAACGCCGACGAACTCGCCGAACTCACCGGCTCCCACGACCCGTTGCAGGCGACCCGGGACGCCCGCAGACGCGGCGCCCACACCGTGGTGGCCTCCCTGGGCCCCGAGGGCCTCCTCGCCGCCAACGCGGACGGCCGCTGGCGCGCCACCCCACCGCGCCGCGTGCACGGCAACCCGACGGGCGCGGGCGACTCGGCCGTGGCGGGCCTGCTCTCCGGCCTGGTCGAACATCTCCCCTGGCCCGACCGCCTCACCCGAGCCGTCGCCCTGTCCGCAGCGACCGTACTGACCCCCACGGCAGGCGAGTTCGACCACGCGGCGTACGAGACCCTGCTGGACCAGATAGCGGTGACGGGGGACGCGACGGCGGCGTGACCGCCGCCGCTCCGGCTACTTCTTGACCTTGCCGTCCTTCAGCCACAGCTGGTCGAGCAGGACGTTGCACTTGTCGCCGTCCTGGCAGGAGAGGGAGATCGTGTTGGTGCCCTTGTTGAGGGTGGGCCACGCGTAGGTCTGGGTCCAGCCCTTGGCGAAGTCGCCGTCGGCGGCGCTCGTGAAGTTGCCCAGGTTCAGCTTGCTGCCGAACGGCTTGCCGTTGACGGTGAGCGTCATCGACTGGTTCTCGCCGGTCGCGCTGTATCCCGCGAAGAGGGTGTAGAGGCCGTCCTTGGGAATGCCGTCGACGGTCCAGGTGACCGAGGCGCCGACGGCGTTGAGGCCCTGCACGTACACACCGCCGTCGGCGCTCGCGCCCGTGACGTCCGACGCCGTCGTCACGCCGGTGCCCAGGTTCAGCGCCTTCGCGTCGATCTTCGGCAGCTCCGCGGCGGCACCGGCGCTCTGGGATGCCGACTGGCTCGGCTCCGCGCTCTGTGAGGCGGACGGGGTCGAGCCAGTCACCTTGTCCGACTTGTTGTCGTCCGAGTCGCCGCCGAGCATCGCCACCCCGATGCCGATCACGACCGCCGCGACCACGGCGATCGCGCCGATGAGGAGGCCCTTGGTGTTGGGGCCGCGGCCGCGGCCGCCGCCCTCGCCGGGCAGCGGCTGTCGGGTGGTGGGCTGGCCGCCCATCGTCTCGGGGGCGGCGTAGTGCGCGTTCGGCTGGCCGTAGCCGGGCTGCTGGCCGTACGCCTGCTGCTGCGGGACCTGGCCGTACTGCGCCGTCGGGGCCTGCTGGCCGTACTGCGCCGTCGGGGCCTGCTGGCCGCCGTACTGGCGCTCACCGACCGCCCGCACCCGGTTGACCGAGCCGGGATAGCCGTAGCCGCCACCTCCACTGGGCGGGGTGGCTCCGTTGGCCTGACCATCGGCATAGAGATAGCCGAACGGGTCGTCGTCCTCGGGCGTGCTCGCGCCGTTGTTGCCGGGCGTCATCCCTTGGTCTCCTCAACAGGTGCGGTTCAAATGCGGTACACGGATGAATGGCGAGCCTACCCGCTCCAGCGGGGCCAAACAGGTGGCCTTCACCGCATCAACCCACTGACCTGCTCTTTATCCCGCTCGCCTGTGCGCTTTGGGACGAGACCGTTTCTCGACGTACATCCGTTCGTCAGCGGATTTCAACACCTCGTCCGCCGTCATGCCGCAGTGTGCCCATCCGATGCCGAAACTGGCGCCCACGCGGACCGCCCGTCCGTCGACCCGGATGGGCGGAATGATCGCGTTCCGCAGCCGTACGGCGAGGTCCTGGGCGTCCGCGCGGCCGAGCCCGTCGGCGAGCACCACGAACTCGTCACCGCCGAGCCTGGCGACCGTGTCGCCGTCCCGGACACCGTTGGTGAGCCGCCTGGCCACCTCGATGAGAACCGCGTCACCCGCGTTGTGCCCGAACCGGTCGTTGATCGACTTGAAGCCGTCGAGGTCGCAGAAGAGCACCGCGAGCCCCTTGGTGCCGTCGTCCGTCTCGCCCTCGGGCGCGATCGTGTGCACATGGTGGTCGAAGGCGTCGTACGCCTCGGAGTCGGACCGGAAGTCGAAACCGTGGCCGTTGCCGTCGTACGCGGGATGACCGTTCCCCTCGTACGCCGCGCCCGGCAGCTCCGCGTACTGCCCGTGCGCGTACGCCGCGTCCAGCGAGGCGACCGCGCCGGGCGGCAGGGACTGCGGGCGCTGACAGAGGCGGGAGCTGAGCCGGGAGCGCAGCTCGGCCGAGTTCGGCAGGCCGGTGAGCGCGTCGTGCGAGGCGCGGTGGGCGAGCTGCAGCTCGCGGCGCTTGCGCTCCTCGATGTCCTCGACGTGGGTGAGCAGGAAGCGGGGGCCGTCGGCGGCGTCCGCGACGACGGAGTTGCGCAGGTGGACCCAGACGTACGTGCCGTCGCGGCGGCCGAGCCGCAGCTCGGCCCGCCCGCCCTCGGCGGACGTTCTGAGCAGGGTGCCGATGTCCTCGGGGTGCACGAGGTCGGAGAAGGAGTAGCGGCGCATCGCGGAGGCGGGGCGGCCCAGCAGGCGGCACAGGGCGTCGTTCGTCCGCAGGATCCGGCCGTGCTGGTCGCCGCCCATCTCGGCGATCGCCATGCCGGACGGGGCGTACTCGAAGGCCTGGCGGAAGCTCTCCTCGCTGGCGCGAAGAGCCTGCTGCTCGCGCTCCAGGCGGACCAGGGCGCGCTGCATGTTCGCGCGTAGACGCGCGTTGCTGATCGCGATGGCGGCCTGGAAGGCGTACATCTGGAGCGCCTCACGGCCCCACGCGCCCGGCCGCCGGCCGTTGCGCGGCCGGTCGACGGACAGCACGCCGATCAGCTCGCCGCAGGCGGCGCCGGAGACACCCGGGGTGTACATGGGCGCGAAGAGACGGTCGGAGGGGTGCCACTCGTCCTCGAAGCGGGGCGCGGGACCGTCGGTGTACCACTGCGGCACGTCGTCCTCGTCGAGGACCCAGCCCTCGGTATGCGGTATGAACCTGAGGTCGCCCCAGGCCTCGCCCATGTTCAGCCGGCGGTCCCAGGAGGTACGGGAGCCGACGCGGCCGGTGATCAGGGCCTCGGCGGCGGAGTTGCCGGCGAACGCGGCGACCACGAGGTCACCGTCCGGGCGTACGAGGTTGACACACGCCAGCTCGTAGCCGAGGCCGGTGACCACGCCGTCGGCGACGGTCTGCAGCGTGTCGGCCAGGCTGCGAGCGGTGTTCATGTCCGCCATCACCTGATGCAGCTGCCGCAGGGTCGCAAGACGGACGTAGGGCTCCGACTCGGTCTCCATTCGCCCTCCCCTCGAGACCTCGCAGCAACTCCAGGGTTCTCTCGGCGTACTAGGTGCTTTTCGGTGCGTGCTCTTCGATGCTCTTCCGCGTACTGCTTGGTAGCTTCGTGCTTGGCTTCTCCGCCACTGAATCACAGCGCGCTGCCCACTCGGTACACAGGGTCAACAATTTATGGCCCCTGTGACTCAAGTCACAAGTGAACGTGAACAATTGAGTGGGGTTTCTGCATTTTCCTCATACGTTTACTGAACGCATATTGCGGACCTGTGCAGGGGCTGTGACTGATTGTGTCCGTCGTTGGTCCTAGGACCGGGTTCGGGCCGAGGTCCGATGCGCCGGCCCGAGGGCGGAGACTAGCGTCTTGGCGTGCTGAAGACTTCCCCTGCCGCTGTGCCCTCCCCGTCCGTGCATGCTGAGGGGGTGAGCAACGACGAGTTCCGCGACGCCATGTCCCGGCTGGCCGCGGGTGTGGTCCTGGTGACCGCGCGCGAGGACGCGCTGGACCTGGACGGCCCCGACGGCGAGGACGTCGGCATGACCGCGACGGCGTTCATGTCCGTCTCCCTGGACCCGCCTCTGGTCCTGGTCAGCCTGCGTGAGGGCTCCCGCATGGACGACCTGCTCGCCGAACAGCCCCTGTGGGCCGTCTCCGTGCTCTCCGAGAGCCAGCGCCACATCGCCGGCCGCTTCGCCATGAAGGGCCGCATCAGCGACCGGCTGCTCTTCGAGGACATCCCGTACGTCCGCGGCGAGATCGCCGGGGCGCCACTGGTGGGCGGCGCCCTGGCGACCCTGGAGTGCCGCACGGAGCAGCGGGTGGCCGCCGGCGACCACACGCTCGTCATCGGCCGCGTACTGACGGCGCAGGTGCCGAGCGCGGACGGCGGACCGCTGACGTACTTCAAGGGCCGCTACCGGCAGTTGGGGTAGCGGCTCCTAACCGTCCAGGAGCGTCAGGTCCAGCCCGGCCAGCCGCTCCGGGTCGTTGAGGATGTCGATCACGGCGATCCTGCCGTGCACGACCGTGAAGGCGAGAACGCCGACCGTGCGGCCCTCGGCGACCACCACGACACCCGCGGCGCCGTTGACGAGGGCGGGCCGCGCGACACGGGCGAGGTGGGCGAAGCTGCTCGCCCCCGAGGCCACGGCGATCGCCCCGGCCGTCACGCCGCCCTCCGAGCGCGCCACCACATCCGGATCGAGCACCGCCACGAGCGCGTCGAAGTCGCCCTCGCGCGCCGCCGCCAGGAACGCGTCGACGACCTCCCGCTGCTGGGCGAGGTCGGGATCCGGCGCGGGCGCCCCGCCCTGGACCCGGCGCCGGGCCCGGCTGGCGAGCTGACGGGACGCCGCCGGCGTACGGCCCACGATGGGCGCGATCTCCTCGAACGGCACGGCGAACAGATCGTGCAGCACAAAGGCGAGCCGCTCGGCCGGCGTCAGTGTCTCCAGTACGACGAGCAGGGCGAGACCCACCGAGTCGGCCAGCAGCGCCTGCTGCTCGGGGTCGATGCCCTCGGCGGGACTGATGACGGGATCCGGCATCCGCACGACGGCATCACCGGGCTCCGCCAGCGGCTCCTCGCCGCGCGTCCTGCGCGAACGCAGCATGTCCAGACAGACCCGCCCCACGACGGTCGTCAGCCAGCCGCCGAGGTTGTCGACCCGGCTCGCATCGGTCCGGCTGAGCTTGAGCCAGGCCTCCTGCACGGCGTCATCGGCCTCGGTGAGCGATCCGAGCATGCGGTAGGCGACGGCGCGCAGATGACTCCGGTGCGACTCGAACCGCTCGGCGAGGAATTCGGCCTCACTCCTGCCGGGCGCACCCGACGCATCCGGCATACCCGGCGCACCCGGGAATTCGCTGTCGCTCATGTCGGTCACATCTCCTCGTCACGGTCCGTCCCGTCAGTTCTTCGACGGATCGCGCGGAAGGAATGTGACAGGGCCCTGGAGCCGCTCAGCCCCAGTCGCGCCCGGAGCGGCCGCGCTTGGTGTCGGAGCGCTGCTTCTTCTCGCGCAGTCGGCGTTCGTTGATCCCGCGCGGTATACGGGTGGCCCGGCGGGGCTTGGGCGGGGGCGCGGAAGCCTCGGCGAGCAGGGAGGCGAGTCGTACGGCCGCGGTCTCGCGGTTGCGCCACTGGGAGCGGTGCTCGGAGGCCTTGACGCTGATGACGCCGTCGACGAGGCGCCCCGCGAGCTTGGCGAGGGCGCGCTCCTTCCAGACGGGCGGCAGCGCCTCGGTCTTCGCGAGGTCGAACCGCAGCTCGACCTGCGAGTCGCTGGTGTTGACGTGCTGTCCGCCGGGCCCGCTGGACCGCGAGAAACGCCACATGAGCTCGGCCTCGGGCAGGGAGACGGAGCCGCGGATGACGTAAGGACCGGACATGGGTCCATGGTCGCGTGCGTGACGGGCCCACGTCACCTCGTTTTCAAGGCCGTACGGGTTCAAGGCCGTACGGGACTGCGCCCCCGGTCCCGGCCTCGGCCTCGTTTCCGACTCGGTAAAGAAAGTAAAGAGACCCGGAACCTCGGGTACCCCTCTCTGCGTTCATAGGGGTACCGGTAGCTTCGTCCCCAGTACGAAGCCCGTACGCAACGAGGGAAGGACTCCCAATGGCTGTAAGCCTGTCCAAGGGTGGCAACGTCTCGCTCACCAAGGAGGCTCCGGGCCTGACGGCCGTCACCGTGGGCCTCGGCTGGGACGTCCGCACCACCACGGGCACCGACTTCGACCTCGACGCCTCGGCCATCGCGGTGAACACCCAGGGCAAGGTCTACTCGGACGCCCACTTCGTCTTCTTCAACAACAAGCAGACCCCGGACCAGACCATCGTCCACACCGGCGACAACCGCACGGGCGAGGGCGCGGGCGACGACGAGGCGATCAACGTCAACCTGGCGGGCCTCCCCGCCGACGTCGACAAGATCGTCTTCCCGGTCTCCATCTACGACGCCGAGACCCGCTCGCAGAACTTCGGCCAGGTCCGCAACGCCTACATCCGCATCATCAACCAGGCCGGCGGCACCGAGATCGCCCGCTATGACCTCTCCGAGGACGCGGCGACGGAGACGGCCATGGTCTTCGGCGAGCTCTACCGCAATGGCGCGGAGTGGAAGTTCCGCGCGGTCGGCCAGGGCTACGCCTCGGGCCTGGTGGGCATCGCCCAGGACTTCGGCGTGAACGTCTGACGTTCACCCGCGGCACGCCGCACACCCGACGTCCGCCTGTCCGGGGAAGGTCTCCCGGCCAGGCGGACGTGCCGTTTTCGCACTCGGCCGTACGGCCGCGGCGCTAGTGCCCCGGCAGGCAACGTTTGCGCCGTTAAGGAGCGGCGTCCGGTGCGTGCTCTCGGTGTGCCGGCCGGAAGTCCTCGCACTGGACGTACTTGGGCTTTCGGCCGGTGCGGGGAGAGTGCGTGCCGGGCGTCGCGACGGGGCGAACATTGCCTGCCGGGGCACTAGGCCTGCCACGCGTGATCCTCGAAGCCCTCACCGCCGACCATGGCATCCCGGCCCCCTCCTCGCCGAACTCACCGCGCTCTACGCCTCCCACCGCGACTTCCACGCCCTGAGCGGGGACTTCCCGGACCCCGACGACATCCGTCCGGAGCAGGTCGCGGCCGCACTCGCCGAGGACGCCATTCTGAACTCGCGCTGGTGGACCCGGCAGGAGCTGGCCGACACGACGGACGCCTTCTGGCCGCCCCGGCTTCCCCACTTGCTGGCCGAGCTGGAGGGTGAGTTGAGCGGATGACCTCGACGGGAAACCGGGCTCGGGACGCGCGTCGGGTCGGTTCGACGTCGTCGCCGACCGGACACGCCGGAGTCCCCCGAGGCGCGACCACGCCCATTCCATGCGCCCGCATACCGAACACCCCACTCCACCCTCCGGACACAAACACGTAAAAGGTTGACTGCCCTCTGTCAAAGAGGGCCTCACAGGTGTCACTCTCTCCCCCATGCCACCCCCCTCACGGCATGTGACGGCTCGTCACACCCCGACGGACGTCACACCTCCCCAAGGAGACTGAGTGAGACACCAGTCCCGCGCCACCCGCCAGACCGCCCTCCGCGCCGCCGCCCTTGCCGCGTCGGCCGCCATGGTCGTGCTCGCCGTGCAGAACGGATCCGCCACCGCGGCCGGGAAGCAGGCCCCACAGGGTGCGGCACCCGTCACCCTCAGCGCATCCGCCCGCGCCGCAGCCCTCACGTCGGCCCAGGCAGACGCCGGTTCGACCGCCGAGAAGCTCGGCCTCGGCGCCAAGGAGAAGCTCGTCGTCCGGGACGTGGTGAAGGACGCGAACGGGACCGTCCACACCCGTTACGAACGGACGTACGCCGGACTTCCCGTCCTGGGCGGCGACCTCGTCACGCACACCACGAAGAGCGGGTCGCTCAAGAGCGTCAGCAAGGCCACCAAGGCCCGCATATCCGTGGCGTCCACCGACGCCGGAATATCCGCGGCCACCGCGAAGAAGTCCGCGCTCAGCGCGGCCGGTTCGGAGAAGAACACCGCCGCGACGACGCGCAAGGTCGTCTGGGCCGTGCACAGCACGCCGGTCCTCGCGTACGAGTCCGTCGTCACGGGCCTGCAGCACGACGGCACGCCCAGCGAGCTGCACGTCATCACCGACGCCGCCACCGGCAAGAAGCTTTACAGCTACGAGGCGATCGACACCGGCACAGGCGCCGCCGAGTACAGCGGCACCGTCGCCCTCGGCACCACCGCCTCCTCGTCCGGCGGCTACGACCTGATCGACGGCGGCCGCGGCGGCCACAAGACGTACGACCTGAACGGCGGTACGTCCGGCACGGGCACCCTCTTCCACGACGCGGACGACAGCTGGGGCGACGGCACACCAGCCAACCGGCAGACTGCGGCCGTCGACGCCGCCTACGGTGCCGCCGTGACGTGGGACTTCTACAAGTCCGCGTTCAATCGCAACGGCATCGCCGGTGACGGCAAGGCCGCCTACTCCCGCGTCCACTACGGCAACGCCTACGTCAACGCCTTCTGGTCCGACAGCTGCTTCTGCATGACGTACGGCGACGGGTCCGGCAACACGCACCCGCTCACCTCGCTCGACGTGGCCGGGCACGAGATGAGCCACGGCCTGACCGCCGCCACGGCGGGGCTGAAGTACACCCGCGAGTCCGGCGGTCTGAACGAGGCGACGTCCGACATCTTCGGCACCTCGGTCGAGTTCTTCGCGAACAACTCCTCCGACGTCGGCGACTACCTCATCGGCGAGAAGATCGACATCAACGGAGACGGCACCCCGCTGCGCTACATGGACAAGCCCAGCAAGGACGGCGGCTCCGCCGACTACTGGTCCCGCACGGTCGGCCGCCTCGACGTGCACTACTCCTCGGGCGTCGCCAACCACTTCTTCTACCTGCTCAGCGAGGGCAGCGGAGCGAAGACCATCAACGGGGTCAGTTACAACTCCCCGACCTTCAACGGCTCCACGGTCACCGGCATCGGCCGCACCAAGGCCTACCAGATCTGGTACAAGGCCCTGACCACGTACTTCACGTCCTCGACCGACTACGCCGCCGCACGCGTCGGCACTCTCAAGGCGGCCGGCGACCTGTACGGCACGAGCAGCCCGGAGTACGCGGCGGTGGCCTCGGCCTGGACCGCGGTCAACGTGAACTAGCGGCCGGAGACGGGCAGTCGGGCCACCCCGTCCCTCATGGGCGGTCCGGCTTGCCCTCCCCGTACAGCCAGTCCTTCCAGATCTCGCTGAAATCCTTGTCCGGCGCCTTCTTCTCGACGTACGCCGTGAAGTCTTCGGTGTCCGCGTTGCCGTGGCGGTGGGTGGCGGCCCAGCCCTGGATGATGTCGTAGAACGTGTCGTCGCCGACGGTCTGCCGGATCTTGTGGAGAACCATCGCGCCGCGGTCGTAGACGGGGCTGTCGGAGATGTTCGCGGGTCCGGAGGGCTTGGCGGGCGGGAAGGCCCAGACCTCGTCGCTTTCCTCCTGGTTCTCGTAGTAGTCGCCCTTGTAGAGGGAGTGGAAGATCTCGTCGGCCGTGTCGCCGCCGTGGTCCTCCTGCCACAGCCACGCCGCGTAGGTGGCGAAGCCCTCGTTGAGCCACATGTCCCGCCAGGACTTGGGGGAGACGGAATCGCCGTACCACTGATGGGCTAGTTCGTGGACGAGGAGCTCGGTCCCGGGGGCGCCCGGGAACACGGGGCGGGTCTGGGTCTCCAGGGCGTAGTCCGCGTCTTCCGGGCGGTCGACGATCGCGCCCGTCGAGGAGAAGGGATACGGACCGAAGTTGTACTCCGCCCACTCCATGATCTCGGGGATACGCGCGAGCACCTTCTTGCTCGGCTCGACCTGCGTCGGGTCGACGGCGACATACACGGGCAGGCCGTCCTTCGTCGTCGAGCGCGTGATCCTGAACGGCCCGATCGCGACCGTGGCGAGATAGCTCGCCATCGGCTCGGCAGTGTGCCAGGCGAAGGTCGTACGGCCGTTCTTGGTCGTCTTGCTCTTCAACTCACCGTTGGAGACGGCCTGCAGGACCTCCGGAACCGTGATCTCGATGTCGTACGACGCCTTGTCGGAGGGATGGTGGTTGCCGGGGAACCACGCCATCGAGCCGGTGGGCTCGCCGAGGGCGAGGGAGCCGTCGGCCGTGCGCAGCCAGCCCTCCTTCGAGCCGTCCGCGTCGGTGATCGTCTCGGGGTCGCCCGAGTAACGGACCGTCGCACGGAACGTCTCCCCCTTGTCGAGGTCGTCGTGCGGACGCACGGTCAGCTCCTGTCCGGCGCGATTCCAGCGGGCGACCTTGCCTTCGACGGTGACGCCGTCGACGTCCAGCCCCTTGAGGTCGAGGTTGAACGCAGTGAGGTCCTGGGTGGCCCTGGCCGTGATCTCCGCCGTGCCGACGAGATGCCGCGCCTTGGGGTCGTAGGCGACCGTCAGTCCGTAGTGGGTGACGTCATAGCCGACGTTGCCCATCTTCGGGAAGTACGGGTCGCGGACACCGGACGCGCCGGGCTTTCCCCGCACTCCGCCTCCACTGCACCCGGCAAGGGCGACGACGAGCGCCAGGGCAAAGGGGACGGCGACGAAAGATCGGTGCACATGCGTCATCCTATGGGGGCTGCCGCCCTCCGGCGCCCTGGCACCGACGCCCCGTGGCCGGCGGAGCCGTCCGGTCGGCCGTGACACCATCACTTACGTGCTCGACATCGGCTACGCCCTCTCCAACCGCTTCCCCGACCCCCCGCAGACCGACTACCGCCGCGCGGACGTCCACGCACTGCGGCACGACCTGTTCTGCGGAGACGTCTACCTCGCCGACACCAAGGCGGACCGGGAGCTGTCCACAGCCTGGGGATGGGTGCCGGTGCTCGACTTCGCGTGGGCGCTGTGCGACATCGTGGAGCAGGTCGACCAGGACCCGCGCGGCAGCCGGGCCTCCCGGCCGCAGCACGCGGAGCTGGACTTCACCGAGTCGACCGACCGCATGCTCTTCGAGCGCCGCTTCGGATGGGTGGACATCGAAGCCGACTGGATGCCGGGCGAGGAGGAACCACTGACCTTCTCCCACTCCGAACTCCGCCGCGAGGCACGCGACTTCCTGCACGACCTGATCGCCGACCTCACCGACCTGCACGACGACCTCGCCGAGAACCCGGCGATCTGGACCCTCCAGGCCCGCTTCCCCCGGGTGAGCTGACCGCGCCCCCACGCCGGCGCGTCGGCCCGGTCCGCAAGAGAAGACCCACGCTGCAGGAACTTGGCCTCGGTCTGCGCGAAGAACCCGCCGACGAGCCGCCGGAAGTCGGCCTCGCGGCCTCCTTGACGGCGCACGGCCGCCGCACGGACCGCACACCACGAGGTGCACGCTACGACCAGCGCACCGGCCCCGGCTTCTTCAATCCGGACCGATCAGTCCGAGATTTCCCACAGTGCCGCTCACCCCGCACCGATCAGCACGGTCGCTCACCCGGCTCGAACAGCACGGTCGCTCACCGCTGGCCGCTCAGTCCTGGCCGACCCCCACCACCCGCACCCCCATCTCCGCCGCCAGCACCGGCGCCAGATCCATCAGCTGGACCGGGCTGATCACCGCCCCCGCCAGCCGGTCCACCCCCCGCGCGATGTCAATCTCCGCCGCCGCGCGCAGGTCCACGTCCGTGAGGGTCGCCGACGTGAGGTCCGCGCCCTTGAGGACGCAGTCCACGAACTCCACGCGCTCCAGCCGGGCGCCCCCGAAGTCCGGCTCGACCAGCACGCAGCCCTCGAAGACGACGTCCTTGAGGTGGGCCTTGCGCAGGTTCAGGTAGTCGATCTTGCCGCCGCGGATCAGGACACGCTCCAGTACGGACCCGTGCAGCTGCACTCCACCGAGGCGGGCGTCGATCAATTCGACGTCGCGCAGGGTCGACTCGGCGAGATCGGTGCCCACGCCCCGTATGCCCGTCAGGACCGAGTCCAGCACGCGCGCGTGATGCAGTGACGTCTCGTCCAGCGCGCAGCCCGTCAGCGCGCAGTCCATGAAGCGGGCGCCCCCGCCGTCCTGCCCGACGAAGTCCAGCTCCTGGAACTCCAGCCCGTCGTAATCCCCGTCCGGCTCCAACTCCCCGCCGCCGTACGGCTCCAGCGCCGGCAGCCGCACCTCGGGCCGCCGTGCCGTCTTCACCCCGGTCCCGGACGCCTTCGCACCCGAACCGCTGCTCCCACCCGCCGCTCGCCTCGCCATTCCCCCATCGTGCACGCCGCCACTGACAATTCTCCTGACCTGCGAAGACGCCACCCATGTCACATTCCGGGGCCCTCGACCAGTCGTATCAGCAAGACGCCCCACAGCAGGGAGAGGCCAACCATGCAGCACATCACCGTCATCGGCGGCGGTTTCGCCGGACTCACCGCAGCCATCACCGCCGCCGAGGCCGGTGCCAGGGTCACCGTGTACGAGGCGCACCACACGCTCGGCGGCCGGGCCCGCACCGCCGAGGGCCCGTACCGGACGAACGAAGGCCCGCACGCCCTCTACAGCGGCGGCCCGCACTGGACCTGGCTCAAGCAGCGGGACCTGATCGGGCCGCTCGCCCCGATCCCACCCCTGGAAGCCGCCCGGCTGCGGCTGCACCACAAGGGCGCCCTGCGCCGCACCCCGCCCTTCGCGATGCTCAAGCTGCTGCGCCGTTCCTCCCAACAGGCGCCGGTGGACGTCGACTTCATGACGTGGGCGACCGAACAGGCCGGAGAGGAAGGAGCGCGGGCCGCCGCGCACTACTCCGCCGTCGCCCTCTTCCACCACGACCCCGGTTCGCTCTCCGCCGCGTTCGTGCAGGAACGGCTGCGCCGGGCCACCAAGCTGCCCCCGGAGGCGCACTACCCGCGGGGCGGATGGGCGAGCGTCATCGACCGGATGGCCGCCCGGGCATGGAATCTCGGCGTGCGCATGGAGACCCTGGCCCGTATCGACACCGTGCCCGTGGGTCAGGGGCCGGTCGTCGTCGCCACCTCCCTCGCCTCCGCCCGCCGCCTCCTCAAG
This sequence comes from Streptomyces sp. NPDC050564, assembly GCF_044457265.1. Classification (NCBI taxonomy): domain Bacteria; kingdom Bacillati; phylum Actinomycetota; class Actinomycetes; order Kitasatosporales; family Streptomycetaceae; genus Streptomyces; species Streptomyces sp. NPDC050564. Next base: position 76,545 of record NZ_JBITGS010000019.1, read on the forward strand.
GACGACTCGCTGACCTGGCACAGCGGGCGGACCGCGCTGGTCGACCTGGCCGTGCGCACCCGCCGCGGGGACGCGTTCGCCGTCTCCGACCTGGACGCGCCCGGCTGGATCGAACGGTTCACCGCCCAGGACCGCACCCTCGCCCCGGCCGGGGAGCAGCTCATCCAGGGCCAGATCCCGATCGCCCCGCACGAGTCCGGGCGGGACGGCATCGCCCGCGCCGAGCACCTGCTCGATCTCGCCTTCGAGGGCTGGCGCGAGCGCGTCGTCTGGCGACGGGAGGCCGTCGCAGGCGGCCGTACCGGCGCGGTCGACCTGCCCGGCACGAGCTGGCGGGACCGGCCGTCCATCGACCGGGGCGACGGCGTCTACCTGGCGGGAGACCAGGTCGCCGCCCCCGGGGTCCTCTCGGAGGTCTCCTTCAACAGCGCCCTCGAAGCCGTCGCGCTGGCCTTCAGGATCCGGGAACGCCTTGACCTCAAGCATGCTTGAGGTTGAACGCTGGGTTTCTCTGAATGATTGGGATGATTGGGGAACCCACCATGCACGCCATCCGCCTGCACGCCTTCGGCCCGGCCGAGAACCTCCTCCACGAGAAGACCGAGGACCCCGAGGCGGGCCCCGGCCAGGTCCGTATCGCCGTGGCCGCGGCGGGCGTCCACCTCCTGGACGCGGCCCTGCGCGAAGGCATGCGGGGCCCGGCCCCCGAGCCCACTCCACTGCCGACGATCCCCGGCCGCGAGGTCGCCGGAACCGTCGAGTCCCTCGGCGAGGGCGTCGCCGGTCTCTGGCTCGGCAAGCGCGTCGTCGCCCACCTCGGCTTCGCACCCGGGGGCTACGCCGAGTTGGCCGTGACCGATGTCGACCGCCTCCACGAGATCCCCGCGAACCTGGACTTCGCCCAGGCCGTCGCCATGATCGGAACAGGCCGTACGGCCCTGGGGGTCCTGCAGTTCGCCGAGCTCGGCCCCGATTCCGTGACGGTCGTGCCCGCCGCAGCGGGCGGCATCGGCACCCTCCTCGTGCAGTACGCGAAGCACACGGGCGCCACCGTGATCGGCCTGGCGGGCGGCCCGGAGAAGGTGGCCCGAGTGCGCAGGAACGGCGCCGACCTGGCCGTCGACTACAAGGCCCCCACCTGGCCGGAGGAGGTCCGTGCGCAGCTGGGCCCGCGCACGGCGACGGTCGTCTTCGACGGTGTCGGCGGCGAGGTCGCCCGCGCCGCCGTCGGCCTCCTCGGACCCGGCGGCAAGCACATCGTCTTCGGCTGGTCCGGCGAGGGCATCCAGGGCGGGGAGCCGCTCGTCGTCGAGGGTGTGACGGAGCAGGTGCTCGGCCCGGTGATGCTGCGGAAGGCGGGCGGCCCCAACCCCGTACGAACCCTGGAACTGCGCGCCCTCGCCGAGGCAGCCGCCGGTCGCCTCGCCCCCGCCGTGACGCGCTTCCCGCTCGCCGAGGCGGCCGCCGCCCACCGGGCGCTGGAAACCCGGGGCACGATCGGAAAAGTGGTGCTGGAGCCGCGAGCGACGGTCATGTGACAAGAGATGCGATACATCCCGATTCATGGTCTTCTGGCCGAGTGAGCGTCACCCGAACAGGTGAACCCAAGGCTCCCGCAGGCGTCGACCTCCACCGCTGGTGGGGCCTGGTGATCATCGCCCTCGCACAGCTGATGGTCGTCCTGGACGCGACGATCGTGAACATCGCTCTCCCCTCCGCGCAGCACGACCTGGGCATCTCCGACGGCAACCGGCAGTGGGTCATCACGGCGTACACGCTGGCCTTTGGTGGTCTTCTCCTGCTCGGCGGCCGGATCGCCGACCTCGTCGGCCGCAAGCGCACCTTCGTCTTCGGGCTCGTCGGGTTCGCCGTCGCCTCCGCGATCGGCGGCGCGGCCACCGGCCCGGGCATGCTCTTCGGCGCCCGCGCGCTCCAGGGCGCCTTCGCCGCCGTACTGGCGCCCTCCGCGCTGTCACTGCTCACCACCAGCTTCACCGACCCGAAGGAGCGCGGAAAGGCGTTCGGCGTCTACGGCGCCCTCGCGGGCAGCGGTTCGGCGATCGGCCTCATCGCGGGCGGGCTGCTGACCGAGTACCTGAACTGGCGTTGGTGCCTGTACGTCAACATCCCCATCGCGATCATCGCCGTCTTCGGCGCATTCGCACTGTTGCGCGACCGCCCGGGCAACAAGGGCGCCCGGCTCGACCTACCCGGCGTGGTGCTGGGCTGCGGCGGCCTGGTCGCGCTCGTCTACGGCTTCAGCGAGGCGGAGCCGCGCGGCTGGACGGACCCGCTGGTGCTGTCCCTGTTCGCGGTCGGCGTCGCCCTGCTGACCGCCTTCGTCCTGTGGCAGACGAAGGCCCCGAGCCCGCTGCTCCCCCTGCACATCGTCAAGGACCGCAACCGCGCCGGCTGCTTCCTGACCATGGCCCTCGCCGTCATCGGCCTGTTCGGAATGTTCCTGTTCCTGACCTACTACCTGCAGGTCGTCCTCGGCTACTCGCCCGTGAAGACCGGCCTGGCCTTCCTGCCCCTGACGGCCGCGATCATCGTCGGTTCCACCCAGATCTCGGCCCGGCTGCTGCAGCACGTGGCGCCGCGCATGCTGATGGTCCCCGGCATGATCCTCGCGGCCGGCGGCATGCTGATCTTCACTCGGCTGACGGTCGACTCCGACTACGCGGGCCGGCTGCTGCCCGGCCTGATCCTGATGGGCCTCGGCATGGGCCTGACCTTCATGCCGGTCTTCGCCACCGCCACCGCCGGGGTCGCCCCGCAGGACTCGGGCGTGACGTCGGCGACGGTCAACACCTCCCAGCAGGTGGGCGGTTCGATCGGTACGGCCCTGCTGAACACCATCGCCACCACCAGCGGCGCGGCGTACATCGCCGCTCATCTCCACGACCCCGCCCAGCAGGCCCTGGTCACCAGGGAGGGCATCGTGCACGGCTACACCGTCGCCATCTGGTGGGCCGTCGGCATCATGCTCCTGGCCGCCCTGGTCGCGGGCCTCATGGTCACGGCGAAGCCCCCGAAGCGCGCGCCCGCGGGGGCGCCCGTACCCCAGTCGGTGGCCTGAACCGGCCGTGTGCACGGCAGCGGGGCGGGACCCGGTCCGGTCCCGCCCCGCTGCCGTACGCGTCAGGGGATCAGCGCAGTCGCCGTACGTCGATCGCCCAGATCCCGCGCCCGTGCGTGGCCGCGTACAGCCGCCCGTCGGGCCCGGTGCGCAGCTGGAGCACGGCCGTCGTGGGCAGATTGTCCCCGGCGACCTTCCAGCCGGAGGACCGGGAGGTCCGCACCAGCACGCCGAGGTCCGTCCCGACCGCGACGACGCCGCCCTTCAGCAGGGCCACCGAGTTGGCGGGCACGTCCGGCAGGTTCCCGGAGACGTCCTTCCAGGTCACCCCGCCGTCCTTTGTCTCGAACAGATGCCCGACACCTGCGCCGGGCCCCTCGGTCCACTTGCGCGAGAAGCCGTTGACGGCGAGCAGCACATGGTCGGAGTCGACGGGGTCGATGGCGAGGCCGGAGAGGTAGCGGTTGGGGACCGTGCCGTCGACCGGGAGGGTCAGCTGGTGCCAGCCCGTGCCGTCGGCGTTGCCCACCGCGATGCCCCGGGTGAAGCCCTCGTTGTTGCAGGGGCCGCACCAGGCGGCGTACACCTTGCCGCCGGAGGAGGCGACGGCGGTGGCCGTGTGGCCTTCCCCGAGGTCGTACGCGCCGAACCACTCACCGCCACTGCGGATCGCGTACCCGTGGGTGTTGATCCAGACATGGCGGCCGCCCGCGACCCAGGTGTTCTTGTCCTTCACGTCGGCGTTCAGCGGGGCGATGAAGCGGGCCTCACCGGTGGCGTTGTCGGGCGGGGCCACGGAGTACGAGGTCGCCTTCGACGGGTCGGTGACCCAGCTCCCGTCGTTCACCGCGCAGTTGTTGGTGACCGAGACCGCCAGGTAGACGTACTCCGCCGCGATGTTGCACCCGTTGTCCGGGTCGGCGATCGTGTCGCCGCCGTCACCGCCGAAGTTGGAGCCCATCACACGGTCGCCGGGACGCAGGATCGACTGCCCGTTGTCCTGCAGGCCGCCGGTGACGGCGAGGCCGCGGGAGTCGGTCCCCACGCCCACCGAGTAGTACTGCAGCGCGTCCATCGTGCCGTCGTTCAGGGACTTCCAGTCGGTGGCGTGCCCCGAGACGTCGGCGCTTCCCTTCACGGGCCGCCTGTAGACACCGCCGTCGTCGCCCACGACCACGTAGGGCGCACCCCCGTCGCTCCCGATCGCGACCGAGTGCTGGTCGGGATGGGTGGTCGCCGGGCAGTCACCGCTCTGTTTCGCCGGGTCGATGGACCAGCAGGCGAAGCCGAAGTTCCAGTACGGCCCGGGCACGCTCCAGCTCGCCCCGCCGTCCTTGGTTTCGAAGACCTCCTCAAGGCCCGCGTACACATGGTCGGGGTCCTTCGGGTCGACCTGGAGGAACTGGTCGTACCAGGCCTGGATCCCGGGCTGGTATCCGTCACCGGTGAGCGCGGAACCCGAGTCCCGCAGCTGCTCGTATCCGGCGATCCTCGTCCAGGGCCCGGTCGGTGAACCGGACTTGGAGACGAAGACGCCCTCCAGTCCGCTGTCCGGGTTCTCGGCGGTCATCTCGGGCGACTGGTCGATGGCGTAGTACCGTGACCCGTCCGCGCTGCGCGCGAAGGTCACATTGCCGACGTCCTCGCTGTTGGCCGGCAGGTCGCCCAAGCCGGTCAGCCGCTCCCAACCCCGGCCGCCCTTCGCGTAGAAGCCGTTGTACGTGTCGCCGCCGCGCCAGCCGACGGCCAGCACGACCTTGCGCGGGTCCTTCGGGTCGATGGCGATGTCGCTGGTGATGTTCTTGTACGCGGCCGACGGGTCGGACGCCTTCGAGCCACCCGGCAGATAGTCCGGGTTGGGCGCGAACTCCAGCTTCCAGGCGCCCTTCAGGGACGTGGTGGAGTGGCTCCACACCCCGCGCGTGGTGGCGGCCCACACCTTGTCGCCGCCGAACCGCAGCGCGTTGATGGACGTGGACTCCAGTTCGTCCCCGCCGACCCGGTCGCGCGGGCCGAAGCTGCCCTTGCGCGGATCGTCGAGGACGTAGACGCCGGTCCCCAGGAAGGAGGTCGCGCTGGTGTTGGCCTCGCCGGTCGCGTACCAGAGACGGCCGCGCGGATCGAGCTGCAGATCGCCGGTGGACAGGGCGGGCAGCCGGTCGGAGATGTTCTTCCAGTGGCCGCCCCCACGGCTCGACCGGAAGACACCGCCGTTGGCGGCACCCGCGTACACATACCCGTGGCTGTCGGCCGCGAGCCCGGTCACGCGTCCGGTGACCCGGCCCGCGCCGCCGCTGGAGTTGGAGTTGATGTCGCGGTAGCGCGCGTCGTCGGAGTCGTACGGCAGCCGGGTCGCATCGCTCCAACTGCCGCCCGTGTGCGGCAGATCGGAGAGCTCGTCGTACGCGGCCCCGTACGCGCCCGGCGCCACGATCCCCGGCGAGGTACGCGCCTCCGCGTACTGGTCGGCCTGCTCGGCGATGTTCCCCGATTCGTCCTCGTCCTCGTCCCCCGGGTCCTCCGCGAAAGCCGACAGGCCCTTCTGCTGGTTCAGAAGGGCCTGTCGCTGTAGCGCTCGCACACCGAAGGGGTCGGCGTCACCGCCCGACGCCGCCTGGGCCTGCGTAACCGTCAGGCCCAGAGCGGCGCTCGCGGCGAGAACCGCCCACACTCGTCTTCTTCTTCGGAAGCCGTTGGCTGCCATGAAAGTGCCCTCCCCTGAGGAAGCCGTGGCGTACATGACACAAGCTGCCAAACAGCTTTGAGGGGAAGGGAGTTATGAGAGAGCTGTGGGACGGCAATCAGAGGGCAAAGTTTCCTCAGTGCCGCCCGGCCACCCGGTCCGCCACCTGAGCCAGGCGCGACGACTGGGCGCTGTGTGTGGTCAGTTCGCGGCGGTCGGCCGTGCGGTAGGTGGCGTACATGCCGTGGACGCCGATCCAACGGAAGGGCTCCGGCTCCCACTTGCGGACCTTGTGGTCGACCCACGGAAGCCCGGTCAGGTCGGTCGCGCCCGCCTGCCCCGAGTCCTGCTGGACGAGGTCCCGCAGCGTGCGCGCGGCGAGGTTGGTGGTGGCGACGCCAGCGCCGACGTAACCGCCCGCCCAGCCGAGGCCCGTCGCGCGGTCCAGGGTCACCGTGGCGCACCAGTCGCGCGGGACGCCGAGGACACCCGACCAGGCGTGCGCCACCCGCACGCCCGCCAGGGACGGGAAGAAGCGGACGAGGATCTCGTGCAGCGCCTCGATGGTCGCCTGCTGCGTACGGCCGTCGTTGTCGGTGCGCGAACCGAAGCGGTACGGGACGCCGCGGCCGCCGAGCGCGATCCGGTCGTCGGCGGTGCGCTGCGCGTACATGTACGCGTGCGCCATGTCGCCGAGCGTCTCGCGGCCCTCCCAGCCGATCGACTCCCACTGCTCCGCCGACAGGGGCTCCGTCGCGATCATCGACGAGTTCATGGGCAGCCAGGTGCGCCTCTGCCCTTTCAGGGAGGCCGTGAAGCCCTCCGTGCAGCGCAGCACGTACGGCGCGCGGACCGTGCCGTACGGCGTGACCGCGTGCTTCGGGCGGATCTCCGTGACCGGCGTCTGCTCGTGGATGGTGACGCCGAGCGCCTCGACGGCCGCCGCGAGCCCCTTGACCAGCTTCACCGGGTGCAGCCGCGCCCCGTGCGGCGTCCAGGTCGAGCCCACCGCGTCCGCGACCCGGATCCGCTCGGCGGTCTCCCGGGCCCCGTACAACTCGCGGTCCTTCTCGCCGTACGACAGCTCGTGCGCGTGGAAGGCCTTGAGCCTGGCCAACTGGGCGGGCGTGTACGCCACTTCGAGGACGCCACCCTGATGGATGTCGGCTTCGATGCCCTCCTCTGCGGCCACCCGGACGACCTCGTCCACCGTCTCGTTCATCGCCTGTTGAAGGCGCACGGCCGCCTCGTGGCCGTGCAGCTTCGCGTACCGGTCGCGGCCCGCGATGCCGTTGTAGAGCCAGCCGCCATTGCGCCCCGAGGCGCCGTAGCCGCAGAACTTCTGCTCCAGGACGGTGATGCGGAGGAAGGGGGCCGCCTTCTTCAGGTAGTACGCGGTCCACAGTCCCGTGTAGCCGCCGCCCACGATGACGACGTCGGCGGACGCGTCGCCGGGCAGCGGCTCCCGCGTCTCGGGGAGGCCGTCGTCCGCGTACCAGAAGGAGATGCCGCCGTTCACGACATTGCTTGCCGAGCTGCTCATGGCCGGGACGTTAACCCCTCGGAGCGGCCACTGTCTCCTTCGGATTCCGTGCTTTTCCGCGGCCCCTGACCAGCGGATAGCAGGCCAGACCGATCAGCACCGAGATGAAATGTCCGAGATCGGTGAAGGTGCGACCGGTCGCGAGCGGCACCCCGTACACAGCGAGGACGGCCAGCAGATACGGATACCGCCACGGCAAGGCGATCCGGTACGTGAGCACCGCGATCACCCCCGCGAGCGCGTAACTCACCCCGATGTCGAGCGTGTTGACCGCCGAGAGCGGCGCCACCCCGTGCCGGATGGCCAGCAACAGCGCACCCTCACTGATGAGCGAGGCCAGCACGTGCGCGGCCACGCACACCAGCAGCCAGCGCGCGGTGCCCAGCCAGCGCTCCGCCGGGGCGTGGAAGACGGTGTACAGGACGGCGTACGGCAGCCAGTGTCCGCCGTCGATCCACATGGCGCTGGCGATCAGCACCCGCACCGGGGTGTTCGACAGCTCGTGGATGTTGGTCGAGCGCTGACGCAGGAACTGCTGCTCGAACTCCGGCGACATCTGGTGCACGGCCACCGTGGTGACGAAGAGGATCCCCAGCCAGACGTAGGTACCGGGGGCGCCGCACACATGCCTCCACGCCCTGTGGAGGACCCGGTCAATTCGCATGAGCCGATTCACGCACGCCAGTAGGGTCCCATAGGTGATCGACGTTCCGGATGAGTTGGCCGCCTCTCAGCTCAAATACAACGGAGAGGCCGGTCGCGCGTTCATCGCCGCGCTCCCGCGGCGGGCAGCGGACTTCCTCGACCGCTGGGAGCTGCGCCCCGACGGCCCCTCCCTGCACGGTGTGACGGCCCTGGTCCTCCCCGTGCGCCGCCCCGACGGAACTCCGGCCGTCCTCAAGCTCCAGCTCCTCGACGAGGAGAGCGAGGGTGAGCCGGTCGCTCTGCGCGCCTGGGACGGCGACGGAGCGGTGCGGCTCCTCGAACACGACGCGGCCACCGGCACCATGCTCCTGGAACGCCTCGACGCGGGCCGCATGCTGTCGCACGAGCCCGGCAGCCGCGAGGCCGTCCTGGTCGTCGCCCGCCTGCTGGCCCACCTCACCTCCCTGCCGGCACCGCCGGGCATGCGGCGGCTCGGCGACATCGCGCGGGCGATGCCGGAGCAGCTGCCGCAGGCGCTGGAGCGGATTGCGGACCCGGACGCCCGCCGTCTCCTCGCCGACTGCGCGGCCGCCGTACGCGAGGTCGTCGCCGAACCCGGCGACCGCCTCCTGCACTGGGACCTCCACTACGAGAACGTCCTCGCCTCCGAACGCGCCCCGTGGCTCGCCATCGACCCGAAGCCGCTGGCCGGCGACCCCGGCTTCGACCTGTGCCCCGCCCTCGCCAACCGCTTCGACGCGGACGAGATCCGCCGGCGCTTCGACGCCATGACGGACGTCATGGGACTGGACCGGCAACGGGCCCGGGCCTGGACCCTCGCCCGCGTCCTGCAGAACGCCCTCTGGGATATCGAGGACGGCCGCCCCCTGGGGGCCGAACAGCTGGAGATCGCCCGCCGGCTCCGCAGGCCCTAGCCTCGCCGCATGATTCGTACCGCGACCCCCGCCGACATCCCCGTCATCCACGCCCTGGTCCGTGAACTGGCCGAGTACGAGAAGGCCCTGGAGGAGGCGAGGGCGACACCGGAGCAGCTGCGCGAGGCACTCTTCGGCGAGCGCCCGGCGGCGTACGCGCACATCGCGGTGGACGACACGACCGGCGAGCCGGTCGGCTTCGCCCTGTGGTTCCTGAACTTCTCGACGTGGCGCGGTGTCCACGGCATCTACCTGGAAGACCTGTACGTACGCCCCGGGGCCCGCGGATCCGGCCATGGCAGGGCGCTGCTGACGGAGCTGGCGCAGATCTGCGTGGAGCGCGGATACCAGCGCCTGGAGTGGTCCGTCCTGAACTGGAACCGCCCGTCCATCGACTTCTACGAGTCGCTGGGCGCCCGTCCGCAGGACGAGTGGACGGTGTACCGGCTGACGGACGACGCACTGCGGGCGCTGGGTGACGCGCGCCGGCCGGGTTCGTGAGCTGCCGGTCGGGGTCGGTTTGGGGTTGCGGTACTTCGCTGCTGTACGCCTGCCATCCGGAGACGGCCTCGCGTACGAGCAGGTCAACTCTCCTCGGATGGACGACGCCCCTTCCCCTTCTGCCTCCTCTGCGCCCCGCGGGTGCGGCGACACCTGCCCCGTCTTCCCCGGCAAGCGGTACCTCGACTGGGAGCTCACCGACCCCGCCGGACAGGGAGTCGACGCCGTCCGCCCCATCCATGACGAGATCGCCCGGGCGGAGCAGGCATGACTGCCCCAACCGGCGTTCGCATCGTGGCCATGGGTCCGGAACACGCCGACGAGGTTCTGACGATCTACCAACTCGGCATCGACGAGGGCAACGCCACCTTCGAAACGGCAGCCCCCGCATGGGAACACTTCGACGCCACAAAGCTGCCCGACCATCGGCATGTCACCGTTGACGAGTCGGGCAAGGTGCTGGGCTGGGTCGCTTCGGTGCCGGTGTCCGACCGATGTGCGTACGCGGGCGTCGTGGAGAACTCGGTGTACGTCCACCCCGACGCCCGCGGCCGAGGAATCGGGGCAGCCCTACTGCGCGCGCTGATCGCGTCGACTGAGGCAGCGGGGGTCTGGACGATACAGTCCGGCATCTTCCCCGAGAACCTGAGCAGTCTTGCTCTGCACCGCAGGGCGGGCTTTCGCATCATCGGCACCCGTGAACGCATCGGCAAACACCACGGCGAATGGCGCGACGTCGTCTTGATCGAACGCCGAAGTCCCGCCGTCCCATAGCCTGTGGTCTGTCAACTGGACGTGGCGTCACCCTGCCGTCTGTTGAGCGCGGCGGCGCGCAAGGAGCGCCTCAACCTGAGCCATTGCAAGCAGGTGCAGCGCGTGGGCGGGGAGCTCTACGAGGACACCACCAAGAGCGGCCGGGCGCGGCCCGTGCCCTCCCGCTGATCTGCCTTGCGGCACTCCGCCGGCACCGGATGCGACAGACCGATGCGGCGCGGCGCAAGGGTGACGAGCTCTCCCCGTCGTCGTACATCTTCACCACTCGCACCGGCCGCCCGATCGACCCGCAGAACGTGAACCGGTCGTTCTTCCGCATCACGGCTGCTGCCGGCCTTCGGCGCATTCGTCTCCACGACGCCCGGCACGGCTGCGCCACGCTCCTCACCGCAGCCGGCGTCGCGCCCCGCGTCGTTGGGAGATCCTCGGCCACAGCCAGATCAGCATCACGATCGACGTCTACACGCACGTGACCTCGGACACACAGCGCGAGGCCATCAATCACATGGACCGCCTGCTCAGGCGCCGCCTCGATCGTGAGTGACCGCCCCGGTTGACGTCACCCGTAGATGTCAAACGCCCCGGACCGATCACCGGCCGGGGCGTTGATGCTGCTCAGCAGGGGAGCCCCCTGTCGGATTCGAACCGACGACCTTCGCTTTACAAGAGCGGCGCTCTGACCAGCTGAGCTAAGGAGGCCTGCACGCGTGCGTGCCCGGCGTGCACGCATGCACGCCCGTGCAGTGTACCCAGGTCCCAGCCGCGTCCTGTCGAAAATTTCCGCGAAGTTCACAGGGCCGCAGGTACTGACAGACCGAGTGAACGCCAGGTACCGTCCTGACCCAGTTCACCCTTGTGGACTACACCACCACCTTTACAACGGATCGTCCGGCACGTTCCTGCCGGTGAAGGGGGCCCATCACCATGGCCACTGTCTCGTTCAACAAGGCGACCCGCATCTACCCGGGTGGCGACAAGCCCGCCGTCGACCAGCTTGAGCTCGACGTCGCGGACGGCGAGTTCCTCGTCCTCGTCGGTCCCTCCGGCTGCGGAAAGTCCACCTCCCTGCGCATGCTCGCGGGTCTCGAGGACGTCAACGCCGGCTCGATCCACATCGGTGACCGCGACGTCACCCACCTGCCGCCCAAGGACCGGGACATCGCCATGGTGTTCCAGAACTACGCGCTCTACCCGCACATGACGGTCGCCGACAACATGGGCTTCGCGCTCAAGATCGCCGGTGTCCCGAAGGCCGACATCCGCCAGAAGGTCGAGGACGCGGCGAAGATCCTCGACCTCACCGAGTACCTCGGCCGCAAGCCGAAGGCGCTCTCCGGCGGTCAGCGCCAGCGTGTCGCCATGGGCCGCGCCATCGTGCGTGAGCCCCAGGTCTTCCTCATGGACGAGCCGCTGTCGAACCTCGACGCCAAGCTCCGCGTCTCCACCCGTACGCAGATCGCCTCGCTGCAGCGCCGCCTCGGCATCACCACCGTGTACGTCACCCACGACCAGGTCGAGGCCATGACCATGGGCGACCGCGTGGCGGTGCTCAAGGACGGTCTGCTCCAGCAGGTCGACTCGCCGCGCAACATGTACGACCGCCCGGCCAACCTCTTCGTCGCAGGCTTCATCGGCTCCCCGGCCATGAACCTGGTCGAGGTCCCGATCACCGACGGCGGCGTGAAGTTCGGCAACAGCGTCGTCCCGGTCAACCGTGAGGCGCTCAAGGCCGCCGCCGACAAGGGCGACCGCACGGTCACCGTCGGTGTCCGCCCGGAGCACTTCGACATCGTCGAGCACAACGGCGAGGCCGCCAAGTCCCTCTCCAAGGACGCCGAGGACGCTCCGGCCGGCCTCGCCGTCTCGGTGAACGTCGTCGAGGAGCTCGGCGCCGACGGCTACGTCTACGGCAGCGCCAAGGTCGGCGACGACCTCAAGGACCTCGTCGTCCGCGTCAGCGGCCGCGCGGTCCCGGAGAAGGGCGCCACGCTGCACGTCGTGCCGCGTCCGGGCGAGACCCACGTGTTCTCCACCTCGACGGGCGAGCGTCTCTCCGACTGACGCGTCTGACGCGTCTGACGCGACCAGGGCGGCATCAACATCCCGAGGTCGCTCCCACACCCCGTAGGGGTGGAATTCACCCAAGTTGACGAAGAGGGCCCCGCAGCCTGCCGCGGGGCCCTCTTCGTTGTCGACAAATACCCCGGCAGACCGGTCATTTCGATACGTGTGCGTCAACGCACTACCCAAAAAACGCCGTCTCCTTATCCCCCGAACCGGTGACTAAATGTCGCCAAATCATCACCCCGCGCTACCCTCACTCGCGTGAAGCACTCCACCACTAACCAACGGACCCGGCGTGGCCGTGGCCCCGCCCGCCGGATCGGCCGCACCCTCGCCCTCGTTCTGCCTGTCGTCCTGGTGCTCTCCGGGACCCTCGCGGTCACCCGAGTCAACTGGTCGGGGAATCCCTCGAACTCGGTGCTCACCGCGTCCTCCGAAGATGTCTCCACGCGAGCCGTCAACCGCGCCCCGCAGGAGGTCCTGCGGGACAAGCTGCTGCTGGAGCTCCAGGAGAAGGACCCGGGCGCCGCGCTCACCCACCTCCAGGAGGCGGTGAACGAGCGCCCGTCGCTCGCGAAGCACTGCGTCGCCATCGCCCGCGCCCTGGGCCGCGCCGCGGTCCGCGCTTACGGCCCGACGCGCGCCCAGTCCTTCGCCCGCCCCGTCTGCGACACGTCCTTCGCCTCGGGGGTCTCGGCCACACACTTCTGACCTCGCACTTGCGGGCCGCTTACCTCCGACCGGCATGAAACGGCCGATTCGGGACCGTCAGGTAACGGCTGATCAAGGAACGGTTGCCGCCAGAAGCCGCGAGCGGGGCGCGACGTACAGTTCGGTCATGACCGATCCGAACGCCGCGTCGCGCCCCGTTCAAGCCGTTGTCCTGGCCGGCGGCCAAGGCTCCCGGCTGCGTCCCTACACCGACGACCGGCCCAAGCCGATGGTCGAGATCCCTGGCACCGGGACCCCGATCATCGGCCACCAGCTGACCTGGCTCGCCGAAGAGGGCGTGACCGATGTCGTCGTCTCCTGCGGCCACCTCGCCGAGGTCCTCCAGAAGTGGCTGGACTCGGCCGACCTGCCCGTCAACGTCACGACGGTCGTCGAGACGGAGCCCCTCGGCCGCGGCGGCGGCCTCAAGTACGCCGCCGCCCACCTCCCCCACCCCGACCAGCCGTGGTACGCGACGAACGGCGACATCTGGACCCGTTTCTCGCTGCGCGACATGGCGGACTTCCACACCGAGCGCGACGCGGCCGCGACCCTCGCCCTCGCCCGCCCCCGCATCCCGTGGGGCGCAGTCAAGACGGACGGCTTCGGCCGCGTGACGGACTTCATCGAGTCCCCGCCCACCACGTACGAGATCAACGCGGGCGTCTACGTCTTCTCCCCCGAGTTCGCGGACATGCTCCCCGAGCGCGGCGACCACGAGCGCACCACGTTCCCCCGGCTGGCCCGCGAGCGCCGCCTGGCCGGCTTCCCGATTCCCCAGGGCGCGTACTGGCGCGCCATCGACACGGCGAAGGATCTGCGGGAAGCAGCGAAGGAGCTCGCGGCGCTGGGGCGCTGAGCGGCCTCGGGGAAGTGGGGTGGTGCGTTTCCGCGTCGTCCGATGCGGTGCGTCGGCATGCTGCCGCGTCGGCCTCGTACTGGATGTACGTGGGCGATGTGGCAGTGCGGCGAGGTGCTGTGCCGGGCGGGCGTGCCCCACTTCCCCTAGGCCGCTCAGCCACCCTTCCGGTACGTCTGAGGGGTCCCGCACAACGACCGTGCGGGACCCCTTCGTCGTCGTATCAGCCGGTGGGCTGCTTCAGGATGCCGCCCACCGGCCCGCCTACCCCAACAGACCACCCACCAGCCCCGGCTGCCCCGAAGAGCCGCCGCTGCCGGAGCCGCCACCCGAAGAGCCGCCTGTGGAGCCGCCGCTCGACGTGCCGCCGCTGGACGTCGGGCCCGCGCTGGTGCTCGGGGCCTGCTCCACCGGTGCGGACCGCTGGGGCGGGGCCTGGCCGCTGCCCTGGGTCTGGCTGGGACCGCTGCTGGCCGCGCCGCCGGTCTCGCGAACCGCGCCGGGCGTGGTGGCCGCGCCCGACGGGGACGAGGTGCCGCCGTGGGTGGGCGCCTCGGAGGCCGACGGGGTGACCGTGTGGTGGCGCCTGCCGGGCGTCTCGGGGAGCGGTGAGCCGGGCAGTTCGTTGCGCGGGGCCTCGCCGGGTCCTGGAACGACGACCCGGTCGGCGTCGCGGACGGCGCCGCCGAGGAGCGAGCCGATGAGCAGTGTGAGGCCCACGGCGACGGCCGAGACGAGCGTGCCGCGGCGCAGTACTCGGTACCGCAGCTCCCAGATGTCGGCGCGCGGCCCGAGCCTGCGCCAGGCCTCGCTCGCCAGGCGCCCGTCGACGGAGTAGACGGGGGCACCCGCGATGATCAGCGGCGACCAGGCGGCGAGGTAGATGATGTCCGGCGCGTCGTACGCGGGCACGGTCTTCCAGCTGACGGTGACGATGAGCGCGGCCGACAGCATCGCGCCGACGACGGCGGCGACCCGCTGCCACAGGCCGAGCACCGTGAGGACGCCCACGATGACCTGGAAGAAGGCGATGACGAGCCCGGCACCGACGGGGTGATGGAGCGCGAACTGCCGCAGCGGCTCGGCGACGTCCCAGGGGTGCAGGGTGTTCAGCCACTTCACCATGGAGCCGCGTTTGCCGCCGTCGAAGTAGAGCGGGTCGCAGAGCTTGCCCATGCCGGCGTAGATGGAGATGAACCCGAGGAAGACGCGCAGCGGAAGCAGCACGACCCCGAGGTTCATGCGGCGGCCGGGGTAGTAGGCATGCCGGACAGGGTCCGCGCCGTGGCGCCTGCCGCGCGCCTCGCCTTCCTCGTCCTCCTCGAAGGCCTCCTCCTCGAACTCCCCGCCCGTGTAGGCCGGTTCGTCGTACGTGCTGCCCACCGTGCGCATGTGGGGCAGCAGAGGCGCCTGGCCGGTTTCGGGGGAACGGGTGCGCTGGCTGCCGACGAGGGGTGTCTCGACCGTCTCGACGGTCAGGTCCACGTCGTAGCCGTGCTCGTCGATGCGCGGGATGACCTGGGTCGCGCCGGCGTCGCCCATCGGGTCGACCGCACCGTGGCGCAGGCTGGTACTCCGTACGGCCTGCAGCAGCCGGTGGGCGCCCGTGTCGTCCGGCGCGGACTTCCCGCTCCAGACGACGGGGGCGCGGCGGCGGGCCGAACCGGCCGCGCCCGCTCTGCCCGCCGTACCGACCGCGGGGATCCGCGCGGTGTCGTCGGTGGAGCTCAAGTGCCGTGCGAGACGCGAGGATTGGTTCCGCTGTGCGGCGCCTAGCTGCACGCGGAAGCTCGCATGATTGACGATGACCTGCGCCGGATCGCTCGGCACCTTCACCATGCTCAGCGCGGGAGCGTCGTCGAATCCCGACGAGCGGTCCCCCGTGGGTGTGCGGGGTGTTCTGGTGTCCACACTCATCTAACCGAGTGACGTGTGCTTAGGACACTGCTTTGACCGCGTCGATCTGTCCGGACCGCGTCAAGGTCATCACGGTCGTCCGGATCGCCCCACGCGGGTGGCTCAGTACACATCCGTTCAGCCGCGCCGGGCCCACCCGGCGCGGCTGTTCAGGCGCTTCAGGCGCGGCGGCGCGCTGCCTCGTACAGCACAACTCCCGCCGCCACACCGGCGTTCAGCGACTCCGCGCCACCCGGCATCGGAATCCGCACCCGGAAGTCGCAGGTCTCACCGACGAGCCGCGACAGGCCCTTGCCCTCGCTGCCGACGACGATGACGACGGGGCCGCCCAGGGCCTCCAGCTCGCCGAGTTCGACCTCACCGTCCGCGGCGAGACCGACCACCATGAGGCCCGCCTTCTTGTACGCCTGAAGGGCCCGCGTCAGATTGGCCGCCCGGGCGACGGGCGTACGGGCCGCGGTGCCGGCGGACGTCTTCCAGGCGCCGGCGGTCATGCCCGCCGCGCGCCGCTCGGGCACGACGACACCGTGGCCGCCGAAGGCGGAGACGGACCGGACGACGGCACCGAGGTTGCGCGGGTCGGTCACACCGTCGAGGGCGACGATCAGCGGGTCCTGGCCCTCGTCGTACGCGGCGGCGGCGAGGTCCTCCGGGTGCGCGTACTCGTACGGCGGGACCTGGAGGACGAGGCCCTGGTGGTTGAGCCCGTTGGTCATACGGTCGAGCTCGGGGCGCGGCGCCTCCATGAGGTGGATGCCACCACGCTCACCGACGAGCTGAAGAGCTTCCCGTACCCGCTCGTCGTTGTCGATGAACTGCTGCACGTAGAGCGTGACGGCGGGCACGCCCTCGCGCAGCGCCTCGACGACCGGGTTGCGCCCGACGACCATCTCGGACGTGCCCTTGCCGCCGCGGCCGCGCGGCGCGGGACGGCGCGCGGTCTGCTTGGCCTTGGCGGTGGCGATGCGGTTCTTCTTGTGCCCCTTGCGCATCTCGGCGGGCGGGGTCGGGCCCTTGCCTTCGAGGCCCCGGCGTCGCTGGCCGCCACTGCCGACCTGCGCGCCCTTCTTGCCGGACATGCGGCGGTTGTTAGCGGCCATGACCTACCTGTCTGTGTGAAGCGTGCGTACGTACGTATTTCGAGTGTCGTATATGAGTGTGCCGCCCGGAGAGCCGGGCGGCACAATCGATCAAGAAAAGCTCAGCGCGGCCCGAGCGTCCAGCGCGGCCCCTGCGGGCCGTCCTCGATGACGAGACCGGACTGGTTGAGCTGGTCCCGGATGGCGTCGGCGGTCGCCCAGTCCTTACGGCTGCGCGCCGCCTCCCGCTGCTGGAGCACAAGGCGTACGAGGGTGTCGACGACGCCGTGCAGATCCTCGCCCCGGTCGCCCTCACCGGCCCAGTGCGGTTCGAGCGGGTCGAGTCCGAGGACGCCGAGCATGGCCCGGACCTCGGCGAGGCGGGCGACGGCGGCTTCCTTGTCGTCGGCGGCGAGGGCGGAGTTCCCCTGTCGCACGGTCGTGTGCACCACGGCGAGCGCCTGCGGCACACCCAGGTCGTCGTCCATGGCCTCGGCGAAGGCCGGCGGCACCTCAGGCGCGGGCTCGACGACTCCCCCGGCCTTCTCCACCACCCGCTGCACGAAGCCCTCGATCCGCGCGAACGCCGACTCGGCCTCGCGCAGGGCCTCTTCGCTGTACTCGATCATCGAGCGGTAGTGCGGCGTGCCGAGGTAGTACCGCAGCACGATCGGCCGCCACGTCTTGACCATCTCGCTCACGAGGACGGAGTTGCCCAGGGACTTGGACATCTTCTCGCCGCTCATGGTGACCCAGGCGTTGTGCACCCAGTACTTGGCGAACTCGTCGCCGAAGGCCTTGGCCTGCGCGATCTCGTTCTCGTGGTGCGGGAAGATCAGATCGAGCCCGCCGCCGTGAATGTCGAAGGCGGAGCCCAGGTACTTGTGCGCCATGGCGGAGCACTCCAGGTGCCAGCCGGGGCGCCCGCGTCCCCACGGCGTCTCCCAACTCGGCTCCCCCGGCTTGGCGGCCTTCCACATCGCGAAGTCGCGCGGGTCCCGCTTGCCGGTCTCGCCCTCGCCGGACGGCTGGAGCAGGTTGTCCAGCTCCTGGTTGGACAGCCGGAGGTATTCGGGGAAGGACCGCACGTCGAAGTAGACGTTCCCGTCGGCCTCGTACGCGTGACCGCGCTCGATGAGACCGCGCATCATCTCGATCATCTCGGTGATGTGCCCGGTGGCGCGCGGCTCGTACGACGGCGGGAGGCAGCCGAGCACGTCGTAACCGTCGTTGAACGCCCGCTCGTTCTCGTACCCGATCGCCCACCAAGGGCGGCCCTGGTCGGCCGACTTGGTGATGATCTTGTCGTCGATGTCCGTGACGTTCCTGATGAACGTCACGTCATAGCCGCGGTACTCGAACCAGCGGCGCATGATGTCGAAGTTGAGGCCCGAGCGGATGTGCCCGATGTGCGGTGCGGCCTGCACGGTGGCGCCACACAGGTAGATCGAGACACAACCCGGCACGAGCGGGGTGAAGTCACGGATCTGCCGGGCGCTGGTGTCGTACAGGCGAATAGTCACCACTCCAGGGTAGTGGCCCCCGGGCAGTGCCCCGCGACCCTCCACCGCAAGGGGCACGTATTCGTGACATACGGGGGCCGCCGCTGACGTCAAAGGCGTGTGGGGCGGCCGGTGGGGGCGGACGAACCCCCGCTCAGGTCGCCCGTGCCACCAGTGCCGTGGCCACCGCCATCAGCCCCTCGTCCCGCCCGGGGAAACCGAGACCGTCCGTCGTGGCGCCGGAGACCGACACCGGCGCCCCCACCGCGTCCGACAGAATCTTCTGCGCCTCGTCCCGCCGCTTCCCGATCTTCGGACGCGGCCCGACGACCTGCACGGCGACATTGCCGATGAGGAACCCCGCCGCCCGCACGATCCGCGCCGCCTCCGTCAGCAGCGTGACGCCCGAGGCACCGGACCACTCGGGCCGCCCGGTCCCGAAGTGGGCGCCGAGGTCACCGAGCCCGGCAGCGGAGAACAGCGCGTTGCACGCGGCATGCGCGACGACATCCGCGTCGGAGTGCCCCGCGAGCCCGGGCCCCTCCCCCTCCCACAGCAACCCGGCACACCACAGCTCCCGGCCTTCCTCGAAGGCGTGGATGTCGGTACCGATGCCGACCTGCGGAAGTACGGGCACATCAGGCCGCTCAGAACCCATCGTTCAGCCTCCGCCGTGCCAGAACGGCCTCCGCGAGTACGAGATCCAGCGGGCGCGTCACCTTGAACGCCTCCTCGTGCCCGGGCACCACGACCACCGGCAGCCCCAGCTGCTCGACCATGCTCGCGTCGTCGGTCACGTTGTCGGTGACGGTCTCGTGGGCGCGTACGAGCGTCTCGCGGTCGAACCCCTGCGGCGTCTGCACGGCGCGCAGCCGCGCCCGCTCGGGCGTGGCCACGACGCGCTCCGGCGCACCGGTGACGGCCGCGGGCTCGACCTCCTTGACGGTGTCGGCGAGGGGCAGCGCCGGAACGACGGCGGGGGCCCCCTCCCGTACGGCCTCGATGACGCCGTCCACGGTGTCGACGGGCACGAGCGGGCGGGCCGCGTCGTGCACGAGAACGATGTCGATGCCGGGCGGCAGCGCGTCGAGTCCGTATTTCACGGACTCCTGGCGGCTGTCCCCGCCGGGGACGACCAGGAAGTCGGTGCGCTCGGGCAGCGCGTGCGCGTCGAGCAGGGTCTTCACCTCGGCCGCGCCGTCGGGCGGGGCCACGACGACGACCAGCGAGACGGCGCGGGACGCGGCCATCGCGCGGACCGCGTGAATGAGCATCGGGGTGCCGTTCAGCGAGCGGAGCGCCTTGGGGGCGCCGGGGCCGAGGCGCACGCCCCGGCCGGCGGCCGGAATCACGGCCGCCGTACGCGATCCCGAAGGCGAGGGGCGCGAATCGTCAGACATCGGTTCCTGTCAGGTTTGTGTGCTCGGCCGGGGTGGGTATGGCCTGGGGGTACCCCCTGCTCGGGGAGCTGGGGGAGTGCCGGGCGCGACGCCTTGACCGGGGACCCTTCCGTGACATCCGGTCGAGCCGAACCCGGGCCCGGTACGCCAGGTATTGGATACACCGGTATACGTATACCGAGTGAACATCCGGTATTCCGAGTGGGCGCGAGTACGAAGTGGGTACGAACATGCCGCAGCGCCCGGCGACACAATTGCGTCATCGGGCACCGCGGCATTTCATTGCGCAGCTGCGCGGGCTTGTGCGTACGTCAAGACGACTGCCGTCTCGGCGCCTGTGTGCGCCGGGACGACGACCGCCTCGGCGACTGCCTGCGTCAGGACGCGAGAACCTCGTCGAGCAGGGCCTCGGCCTTGTCCTCGTTCGTGTTCTCCGCGAGGGCGAGCTCGCTCACCAGGATCTGGCGGGCCTTGGCGAGCATGCGCTTCTCACCGGCGGAGAGTCCACGCTCACGCTCACGACGCCACAGGTCACGCACGACTTCCGCGACCTTGATGACATCGCCGGAGGCGAGCTTCTCCAGATTTGCCTTGTAACGACGCGACCAGTTCGTGGGCTCCTCGGCGTACGGCGCGCGCAGCACCTCGAAGACCCGGTCCAGCCCGTCCTGACCGACCACATCACGCACGCCGACGAACTCCGCATTGTCCGCTGGCACACGCACCGTCAGGTCGCCCTGGGCGACCTTCAGCACCAAGTAGGTCTTGTCCACGCCTTTGATCTGGCGAGTTTCGATGGCCTCGATCAGCGCGGCCCCGTGATGGGGATAGACCACGGTGTCGCCAACCTTGAACGTCATGTGACAGGTACCCCTTCCGTGGCTATCCAGGGTAACACGGAAACGGCGTCTTCTGAATGGCGTTTTCGCAGGTCAGGGCATATCTCGGGGCTTGACAACCGCAACAGGAACGTGCTGCGAGGGGTGAGCGGAAGAGGGTATTCGCAGGTCGGAGCGGCTGTCCAGGGGAAGCGAAACGCGCACGTTACAGACAACGGAAGCCGCTGACCAGGGTCCGAACGTACCGGTTTGTCCGGCTCCAAGAGCGAGACTTCCGCTACTCCGTTCGGTGACCGGAGTCGAGTACGAGACGAATCCGGAATTGATCACGGTCACCGATCTGGGGCCGAAGATCGATTTTCTGCACCGCCACGCATTCCCTACGCGAAATCCGCAAGCGGATGCCGGGAGTACTTATGTGAATGGCGGACCAGCATGTCGCCAAAGTAGTTCATGAAGCGGCGGCGAAGCACGCGCCGGACGGGGCGCACACCCGGCGCAACGATGCCCGTCGGCGCTCAGAGCCCGTGTCACATCCCCGGCCGGATCAGCGCACGTCGTCCGGTGCGTGCGATCGCAAGGCGCCGGAGCGTCCGCACAGCGGACCGACCAGGGCGTTTCGGCAACGCGGCGAGTGCGCGTGTCGGGCGGCGTGCACCCGGCCGGGGACGTGACACAGGCTCTTAGAGGCGGGTCGGGTGCGGCGGCACGGGAACGGCTCGGTAACCTAAGGCCGCTGACAGACCCTTAGGGCGGCTTTACAACGAAGTCGCCCTGCTTCGCCCACGTTCAAGGAGTTGCCGCCGCCGTGAGCAGCAGCCTTCGACGCGGCGCTCTCGCCGCCGCCGCCATCGCGTTCTCGATCGCCTCGCTCGCCGCGTGCGGTGCCGGCAACGACGCACAGACGCTGGAGGTCAAGCCGGACAACGCGGCGACCACCGTCGGCGACATCAAGATCCAGAACGCCCTGGTCATCACCCAGCCCGACCTGCAGTCGACCGGTCCGGCCGTGGTCTCCGCGACCCTCTTCAACAACGGGCGCACCGACGAGACCCTGGACTCGATCACCCTCACGAGCAGCGGCATGGCCGCCCAGCTCAAGCCGGCCAAGGGCACCGGCAAGCTCGTCGTCCCGGCCGGCGGCTCGCTCCTGATCGGCGGCAAGGGCAACGCCTCCGCCGTGCTGCCCAACGGTCACGAGGCCGTCCAGGACGGCAGCGTGCGCCAGGTCGCGTTCGCGTTCAGCAAGGCCGGCGACGTGAAGCTGAGCGCCTTCGTGGTCCCGGCCGAGAGTTACTTCTCCAAGTGGGGCCCGAGCAACATCCCGGCGGCGCCGGGGGCTTCCGCGACCGGGTCCGCGAGCACCAAGCCGTCCGAGTCGGCCTCGGGCTCCCCGTCCCAGTCCGTGTCGGGCACGCCCACGGACGCGGCGTCGTCGAGCGCCACGGCCTCGGCGAACGCCTCGGAGTCGGCTTCCGGGCACTGAGCGGCCTACGCCGAGATCATCCTCGTACCACGCACCAAGGGCGGGACCCCTCCAGGGGGTACCGCCCTTCGTCGTGCATTCACAGCCGTCCCGCGGTTTACGGCTCGAACTTGTAGCCGAGGCCTCGCACCGTCACCAGGTAGCGCGGCGCGCCCGGGTCCGGCTCGATCTTGGCGCGCAGGCGCTTGACGTGGACGTCGAGGGTCTTGGTGTCGCCGACGTAGTCGGCGCCCCACACCCGGTCGATGAGCTGCATGCGGGTCAGCACACGGCCCGCGTTGCGCAGCAGCATCTCCAGGAGGTCGAACTCCTTCAGGGGGAGGTCGACCTTGGAGCCGGAGACGGTGACCACGTGGCGGTCGACGTCCATGCGGACGGGCCCGGCCTCCAGAGCGGCCGGAGTGACCTCCTCCGGCTCCCCGCGGCGGCGCAGGACGGCCCGGATACGGGCGACCAGCTCGCGGGAGGAGAAGGGCTTGGTGACGTAGTCGTCGGCTCCTATTTCCAGCCCGACGACCTTGTCGATCTCGCTGTCCTTGGCGGTGACCATGATCACCGGGACGTTGGAGCGGCCGCGCAGCTGACGGCACACCTCCGTACCGGGCAGCCCCGGCAGCATCAGGTCGAGGAGGACGAGGTCGGCGCCGTTGCGCTCGAACTCGTCGAGTCCGTCGGGCCCGGTGGTCGCGATGGCGACCTCGAAGCCCTCCTTGCGGAGCATGTACGACAGGGCGTCGGAGAAGGACTCCTCGTCCTCGACGACGAGCACACGGGTCACGGAAGGACCTCCGGAGCAGGAAGCGGTTCGTACGGGGATGAGACGGTGGTCGTCCCGTCGGGCTGCTCGGTCTCGTCCTCTTCGTCGAGTCCGGGCATGTGGTGTTCGTTCGCGCGGTCGCGGGCCGCGCCCGCCTCCGGCAGCCGCAGGGTGAAAGTGGAGCCCTGACCCTCGGAGCTCCATACCGTGACCTCCCCGGCGTGCGAGGCGGCCACGTGCTTGACGATCGCGAGGCCGAGGCCCGTACCGCCGGTCTGGCGGGAACGGGCCGGGTCGACGCGGTAGAAGCGCTCGAAGATGCGCTCCTTGTCCTTGTCCGAGATGCCGATGCCCTGGTCGGTCACGGCGATCTCGATGAGGTCTCCGCCGGGGGCGGTCACCCGGCGCGCGGCTATGCCCACGCGGGTGCGAGCCGGCGAGTAGTTGACGGCGTTCTCGACGAGGTTTCCGAGGGCGGCGGCCAGCTGGCCCCTGTTCCCCCAGATGCTCAGGTCGGCGGTGCCGCCCGCGGCCATGGTGATCTGCTTGGTGCCGGCCTGGTGGCGGCAGCGGTCGATCGCCTCGGCGACGAGTTCGTCGACCCGTACGGGCTCGGCGTCCTCGAGGGGGTCGTCGTTCTGGACCCGGGAGAGGTCGATGAGCTCCTGTACGAGGTTGGTGAGGCGGGTGGCCTCTATCTGCATACGTCCGGCGAAGCGCTCGACGGCCTCCGGGTCGTCCGAGGCGTCCATGACGGCCTCGGAGAGCAGGGAGAGCGCGCCGACGGGTGTCTTGAGCTCATGGCTGACGTTCGCGACGAAGTCGCGTCGTACGGCCTCGATGCGCCGCGCTTCCGTCAGGTCCTCCACGAGGAGCAGCACGAGCCGGGAGCCCAGCGGCGCCACGCGCGCGGAGACCGCGAGGGCTTCTCCCCTCCCCGTCCCCCTCCTCGGCAGATCCAGCTCCACCTGACGTATCTCACCGTCTCGACGGGTGTCACGCGCCATCTGGAGCATCGGCTCGACGGCCAGCTTGCCGCCGCGCACCAGCCCGAGGGCGTACGCGGCCGAGCTGGCCTTGACCACGGCGTCCGCCTCGTCGAGCACGACGGCCGAGGACCGGAGCACGGACAGCACAGTGTCGACACCCGGCGGAAGCACCGGGTCCGTATGCAGCGAAGTGCGGGTCGGGCGTTTCTGGTCGCGCTCGCTCCAGCGGAACGCCAGCATGGCGATGACACCGGTGAGCACTCCGGCGATCGCTGCCGCTGCGGCGACCGCCGCGTTCACGTCCATGCATCCAGGTTAGGCATGTCGTCACCGCTGGCCACAGCCATCCGGGTGCGACCTCGAACACTCGTCGCCCAGAGTTCACCTAGGAGCTAGGGATGGTTCATTTGGGGTGACGGAAACGGACGCGTACGGGCCGGAACGTGGGAGCGTGGGGTTAACGGGCCTGTCCGGAGCTCATGTCCGGTGGTCATGTCCAGTGGCGCATGTCCCATGGTCATGGCGGGACCCGGCCCCCGGAACCCCCGAAGCTGACGTAAGAGAGGGACAACCTGATGCGGGACGCGTACCACGAGGAACTGGACTCGATCGGCGAGGGCCTGGTCGAGATGGCCCGGCTTGTCGGGTCGGCGATCGGACGCGCCACGACGGCCATCCTCGACGGCGACCTGAAGCTGGCCGAGAGCGTCATCGCGGCCGACCAGAAGGTCGACGATCTTCAGCACGAACTGGAGGCCCGGGCGATAGCCCTGCTGGCCCGCCAGCAGCCGGTGGCGACGGATCTGCGTATCGTCGTCACCTCGCTGCGTATGTCCGCCGACCTGGAGCGCTCCGGCGACCTGGCTCAGCATGTCGCGAAGCTGGCCCGGCTGCGCTTCCCCGAGCGTGCGGTCCCGCACGACCTGCACGCCACGATTCTGGAGATGGGCCAGCTCGCCCAGCGCCTGATGGCCAAGGCGGCCGAGGTCGTCATCACCAAGGACGTCGACCTCGCCCTCCAGCTGGAGCAGGACGACGACGAGATGGACCTGCTGCATCGCACGCTCTTCCAGCACCTGCTGGACGACCGCTGGAAGCACGGCATCGAGACGGCCGTCGACGTCACTCTGCTCGGCCGCTACTACGAGCGCTTCGCCGACCACGCGGTGGCGGTCGCCAAGCGGGTCGTGTTCCTGGTGACGGGCGAGCACGCGGACGATCTGCAGCCGGACATCCAGCCGGTGACGGGGGTGGAGGGGGCCTGACCCCCGCCCCCGGGGGCGCGTGGAAGCCTCAGTGCGCCGAGTGTGCGCCGTTGATGCGCCTGCCTCAGTGGGCATCAAATGGGCGACAGGAGCTGTGCGGCGCAGTGTGCCTCGCACACCTTCGTGCCTGAAGGAGGGACCCATGACCGAATCCCCCAGCACGCCCGACCCGACGCAGGACCGCGACACCGAGCAGCCCGCCGACATCAAAAGCCTCCCCTTGTTCGGCGCCTGCGGCTGCGGCTCCGGCTGCGGGTGCGGCTGCCAGTCCGGCAATCCTTGCCAGTGCGGCTGATCGCATAGGCGCATACAGAAGGGCTCCGTCGTCATCACGGCGGGGCCCTTCTGCATGACCTTGAACGTGCCGTTCTACGTCCCGGCGACTTGCGCCACGAAAGGGCGGACATCAGGGCCGACCAGCTGATGCAGGCGCACAAGGGGTGGCCTGGCGATCTGTGCGTGCGTCAGGGGCGGAGGTGCTCGAGGGTGAACTCGGGCAAGGCGTAGGGGCCGGCCTGGGGTGCGGCCGGGTCGGCCGGGAGGTCTGCCCCAGGGATGTCTCCCGCATGGAGTTCGGCGTCGTCGACGGGTGCGTAGTCGAGCAGCGCCGGTTCGGGGAGCTCCCAGAAGCGGCGGGTGTTGGCGGAGACGGCGTAGGCCGTGGCGAAGCGGGTGGAGGGCGGAGCGGTCAGCGCGGCCCGGATGTAGCCGACGGCGTCGCGCGGGCTCAGCCAGGTCGCCAGATGCCGTGGTTCGGAGGGCACACGCTCGAAGCTGCCGATCCGCAGGCAGATCACGGACAGCCCGAACTTGTCGGAGTACAGCCGCCCGAGGGCCTCGACGGCCACCTTGCTCACCCCGTAGAGACCGTCGGGGCGTGCCGGTTCGTGCGGACCGGTGAGGTGTCCGGCCGGATGGAAGCCGGTCACACGGTTGCTGCCGGCCAGCACCACTCGTTCGATCCCTGTGCGCCGCGCCGCCTCCAGGACGTGGTGGGTGCCGAGCACGTTGGCTTCGAGCAGGTCCGGAAGAGGTGCCTCGTCCGGCAGACCGCCCAGATGCAGCACGCTGTCAGCCCCCGCGAGCGCCGCCTCCACGGCGGCCGCGTCCCTCAGGTCCACGGTGTGCACGTCCTCGTTCTCGGCCTCCGGCCGAAGCGGCACACGGTCGAGCAGGATCAACCGCGCCGCCTCGCCCCGCAGCGCCTCCCGCACCACGCCACCGATGTTCCCCGCCGCGCCTGTTACCGCCACTGTCCCCAGACTCACCGCGCCCCCCGGATTTTCGACAACCCGTGCATCATCGCTGCCGGTGCGCGACGTATCAAAGGGTTTGGAAACCAGGGCGCGACGCGCGGCCCGTTATCGACTTCCACGACAGGCTTTGGTTCTTTGCAGCTTCACGCCGGCGGCCGGGCTGCCCGAGGTCGCAGGGAATATGCTCGCTCGATCTCGCCCACGTACTGCCCCAGGTGGAAGCGGACCTCCTCGATCACCCGGCTGTGGAGGTCCGGATACATCAGATTGCTCCACACGACCGTCTCGCCACGTAGTCGCACTTGGATGCTGAGCCCCGAAGAGCCTGACTCGGGGCGCCCCTCGGCAGCCAGGTCAACGCTACGGGCGGCATCCGTCGGGTAGAGCGGCCCGCCCGGCCGGAGAAGCTGCTCCGGATGCACGCCTACGAGGCGGCTGTCGCTGCGCGTAATCAAGTCGAGGCCGTCGACGAAGAGGTACGTATGGACGGCAGTGCATGCAGGAGGTCCAGGACAAGTGCCGATGTGCAACTTGCTGATGGG
This sequence comes from Streptomyces sp. NPDC050564, assembly GCF_044457265.1. NCBI lineage: Bacteria > Bacillati > Actinomycetota > Actinomycetes > Kitasatosporales > Streptomycetaceae > Streptomyces > Streptomyces sp. NPDC050564. Next base: position 103,371 of record NZ_JBITGS010000019.1, read on the forward strand.
ACAGCGACTTTGATCGGGCGATCCGACCCGAAGCGCATGCGGGGGCCTACGCGGCATTGCCCCTTTGTGACGTCATGCGCCGATCATACTGAGGGTGGTTCCCGCTGTCCCCCGCGAGTCGCCGGCCGTACAGGGCACGCCGCGGGCGCGCATCGGTGGCGAGCGCGTGGTTGCCCCGTCCGAGGATCGATACGAGCATCGCCGAATGCGGAAAGAGCTGATCACCCGGATCGCCGGCGAGGCCGAGGTCGAGTTCACCGCGGGGTGGCTGTACTTCACTGCTGTACCGCAACCCGGCACCTCGCTCTACGAGTTCACAGACTGCTTTCGGCGCAGATCGAGCAGCATCACGTCATGGAGGTCCGCGCCCTCGCCCCAGGGCCGCGCCTCGCCGATCTTGCGGTATCCCCACGCACGGTAAGCGGCCGACGCCGCCTTGCTCGCCGGGTGGACGTTCAACAGCACCCGCTCGGCTCCGATGGTGTCGAGCAGCGTCTTGTGCAGACGCCGCGCCACACCCTGTCCGCGCCACGGTCCGCGCACGGCGAGTTCCATGAGGCCGAAGGTGCGGTGCCCGTCCTCGCGCCGCATGTCGTCGGGCACGGGCTCGGTCAGTTCGTCCCACCACCTCGTGTCGGGCCCGAGCGGGTGGCCGTACGCCATGCCGATCGGCTCGCCGCCCTCGGTACGGGCCAAGGCAGCGCGAAAGGCGCGGTGGCGAGCCTGTACAGGGAAGCGGCGGAAGGCAGCGGCGACATCGTCCTCGGTCTCGTTGTAAGGAGGCTCGGAGAACGCTTCGGCGTAGATCAGCCTGAACGCGTCCTCGGCCTGCACCGCGGCCGATCCATCCATGCGCTCTGTCGCGATGGTCACTCGCTGCGTCATGTGCTGCCCCCTCGAACGGTCTCGCAAATGCGCTCGCCGCGCACTCGCGGCCGCTGAAACTCCCGGATCTTACCCACCAAGGGCAGTGACACGGTGCTGGGCGAGGCGCCGTTCCCTGCTGTGCGCCAGGTCAGAAGGTGCGCCCTCGGCAGGATTCGAACCTGCTGTCAGCACCTGCGGCACCCGCTTTGGGAGCGAGGTGGGGCGGCTTGGCCGTTGACCTGCGACATGTCGACTTCGGCGCGTGCGCACCAAACGCGCCGTCGGGGACCGCAGTTCCCCGTGACTCCCCGCCCGATCCGGCACGGCTGTGGCACGGGGAACTGAGGAAGGGCGTGACGTACACGTCCTCGCACCCTCCCAGGCAAGCGAACAAGGACCGTGCGCGTCCTGGGTCGCTTTCAACCCGGAATCCTGACCGGCCACGACTTCCTCGATTGCGAGATCGTCATCAAGGCGGAATCCGTCAGCGCCACTTTCTCGGTGATCCTCCTCCCTGAAGATCTTGAGGACTGGGAGGACTCCTTGGCAGCCCTGGAGTCCGGTCGGTTCGCCATGTGGCTCGAATCCGGGCGGACTCCGTCCATGAAGTTCAAGGCCGACGAAAGCGGCGGGCTCTGGGCATCCGTGCATGCCGGGCCGTCGTCAGGAGCCACTGTCACCGTCCCGTTGTTCGTACCTCCGCCGGCGTGGGTCAGCGAGCAGCGCGACCTGCTCGCCCAGGTGCGCGAGGTCTACCCCCCGCGAAGTCGTCGAGACGTCACCCGGTGCCTACGAGTGGCGGCGTGAGAGCGATGTCTGACGGCCCGGCCAGGCAACTGACGGCCCACAGACGACCCCAGGGCATCGAAAGGCCCCCCACCCGCCGCAAAGCAGCAGGTGGGGGGCCTGATCGTTTCGTGTTACTTCTTCTTGCCCTGGTTCTTGACCGCCTCGATGGCGGCCGCCGCGGCCTCCGGGTCGAGGTAGGTGCCGCCCGGGTTGAGGGGCTTGAAGTCGGCGTCGAGCTCGTAGGAGAGGGGGATGCCGGTGGGGATGTTCAGGCCCGCGATGTCGGCGTCGGAGATGCCGTCCAGGTGCTTGACCAGGGCGCGCAGCGAGTTGCCGTGAGCCGCGACCAGGACCGTGCGGCCGGCGAGGAGGTCGGGGACGATGCCGTCGTACCAGTACGGGAGCATGCGGACGACGACGTCTTTCAGGCACTCCGTGCGGGGGCGCAGCTCCGGCGGGATGGAGGCGTAGCGCGGGTCGTCGGACTGGGAGAACTCCGTGCCGTCCTCAAGGGGCGGCGGCGGGGTGTCGTAGGAGCGGCGCCACAGCATGAACTGCTCCTCGCCGAACTCGGCGAGCGTCTGCGCCTTGTCCTTGCCCTGCAGGGCACCGTAGTGCCGCTCGTTCAGGCGCCAGGAGCGGTGGACCGGGATCCAGTGGCGGTCGGCGGCCTCGAGGGAGAGCTGCGCGGTGCGGATCGCGCGCTTCTGGAGCGAGGTGTGGACCACGTCGGGCAGCAGGCCGGCGTCCTTGAGCAGCTCACCGCCGCGGACTGCCTCCTTCTCGCCCTTCTCGTTGAGATTGACGTCCACCCAACCGGTGAACAGGTTCTTCGCGTTCCATTCGCTCTCGCCGTGGCGGAGGAGGATCAGCTTGTACGGTGCGTCGGCCATACGTCCGAGCGTAATGGAAGCCTTCGTCCCGCCGCTCGCCTGCCCGGAAGCCGGACACTTGCCCCCCTGGAAGCCCGTCGGTTGACGGCTTCTGTTAATTGAGTGGCTCCCCGGCCTCTCCGGCTCGTAAGTTGTGCTCACCGCCTGAGCCACTTACACCCGTAAGGCCGCAAGACACCCGTGGGGGACCAGCCATGCCACTCACCGTCATGAGACGCGCCGCCCGAGAGACCGTCTCGGGGCTCCCCCGCGAGTTCTGGTGGCTGTGGACCAGCACCCTGGTCAACCGACTTGGGGCGTTTGTCGCTACTTTCATGGCTTTGTACCTGACGCTCGACCGCGGGTACTCCGCCTCGTACGCCGGCCTGGTGGCCTCCTTGCACGGGCTCGGCGGTGTCGTCTCCTCGCTCGGCGCCGGTGTGATGACCGACCGGCTCGGACGGCGGCCCACCCTGCTCATCGCGCAGTTGTCGACGGCCGCCTCGGTCGCGCTGCTCGGCTTCATGCACCACCCGGTGGCGATCGCCGCGGTCGCCTTCCTGGTGGGTATGGCCTCGAACGCCTCGCGGCCCGCCGTGCAGGCGATGATGGCCGACATCGTCCGGCCCGAGGATCGCGTCCGCGCCTTCTCCCTCAACTACTGGGCCATCAACCTCGGCTTCGCCGTCTCCTCCATGGCAGCCGGTTTCATCGCCGAGTTCAGCTACCTCGCCGGATTCCTCATCGAGGCCGGCATGACCCTCGTCTGCGCGCTCGTCGTCTTCGCGAAGCTGCCCGAGTCCAGGCCGTCCCTCACGGCCAGGGCCGCCTCCGAACCCGCCGTCGGCCTCGGCACCGTCCTGCGCGACGGCCGCTTCATGAGCGTCGTCGGGCTGTCCTTCCTGGTCGCCCTCGTCTTCCAGCAGGGCTCCGTCGGACTCCCGGTCGCGATGGGCGAGGCGGGCTTCACCCCGGCCGACTACGGCATGGCGATCGCCGTCAACGGCGTCCTGATCGTCGCGCTCCAGATCCCGGTCACCCGTTTCATCGAGCACCGGGACCCGCGACGACTGCTGGTCGTCTCGTCGCTGCTCGCCGGATACGGCTTCGGGCTCACCGCCTTCGCCGGCTCGGTCGGCGTCTTCGCCCTCACCGTCTGCGTGTGGACCCTGGCCGAGATCGTCAACGCGCCGACCCAGACGGGTCTGGTGGTCCGCCTCTCCCCCGTGCACGGCCGCGGCCGCTACCAGGGCATGTACACCCTGTCCTGGTCGCTCGCCGCACTCATCGCGCCTCTGATGTCCGGCCTGGTCATCGACCGGTTCGGCGCGGAGTGGCTGTGGGGGCTGTGCGCGGTGGTCGGCACTGCGGCGGGCCTCGGCTACGGCATGCTGATGCGACGGCTTCCGGCGGAGGAGCCGACGCCGACGGCCGCGCCGGCCACCGCCATCGTCTCCACCCCCGCCCCCGCCTCCGCGCAGACCGAGGTCGGCACCGCCACCCCCTAGGGATGCATCCGCGCCCCCTTCAGCACCTTGTCCACCGCGTTCCGCGGCCCGTACACCGCGAGCCCGACCAGATCCAGCTCCCCCGTCGGCACGGCCCGTACGGCCGCCCGGTTGTCACGGTCGTTGCCCGTGGCGAACAGATCGGACGTGAAGACCGCGCGCGGCAGCGCCCTGGACAGCGCGCGGCCGTACGCGGCGGTCAAGGTCTCCTTCACGCCCTCGAAGATCAGCACGGGCTGGCGGAACATCGGCAGATACGGGGTGCCGTCGGCATCCTCGTACGGCTCGCCGATCACCTCAGGAAGGACCGTCCCGAGCCCGCTGACCAGAAAAGCGGTCACATTGAGTCGCTGCCAGGGCTCCAGGTCGTCCCGCAGCAGGACGGCGATCTTGGTGTCGAAGCGGATGGGTTCAGGGGTCGAGGTGTTCATGCGTCGAGACTCTCGAACGCCGTACGACGTCGTCTTGTACGTTCTTTGCATGGCCCCTCAGGCCCATCAGGCCGCTCAGCGGGAGATCACCGCGTGGCGCCCGCGCGTTCCGGGTGTCGTGGAGGTCTTTCACGCCCACTACACCGAGTACGCGTACCCCATGCACGTGCACGAGGCGTGGACGCTGCTGATCGTCGACGACGGCGCCGTGCGGTACGACCTCGACCGGCATGAGCACGGCACGCCGCACGACACGGTGTCGCTGCTGCCGCCGTACGTCCCGCACAACGGGTCGCCGGTCACCGAACACGGCTTTCGCAAGCGGGTCCTGTATCTCGACCTGAGCCGGCTCGACGAGAGTCTCATCGGACCCGCGGTGGACGGTCCGGATCTGGTGGATCCCGTACTGCGGCGCCGCGTCGGGCAGTTGCACTCGGTGCTCGCGCATCCCGGGGACGAGCTGGAGGCCGAGAGCAGGCTGACGCTGATCGCCGAGCGGCTGCGGGGGCACCTGCGGCCTCGGCTCGCCGAGGAGACGCGGGCCGACCGCCCGCTCGCCCACCGCCTGCGCGAACTCCTCGACGAGCGCCTCGTCCAGGGCATCGCCCTCGACGAGGCGGCCGCGCTCGTGCACGCCCACCCCGCCCACCTGGTACGGGCGTTCAGCGGCGCGTACGGCATCGCACCGCACCAGTACCTGATGTCCCGCCGCGTCGACCGCGCCCGCCGACTCCTCCTGGAGGGCGGAAAACCGGCCGAGGTGGCCACCGCGACCGGCTTCTACGACCAGTCCCATCTGACGCGCCACTTCAGGCGGCTGGTGGGGGTCTCCCCCGGTCGCTACCGCTCCAGCTCGCGCTGAGCGTCGTACAGGTTGCGCGGGCGTACGACGTCCGTGGTCCCGTACAGCTCCAGGCGGGAGCGCAGGTCTCCGGTGAAGTCGGGTACGTCGATCTGGTCGAACTCCGCCACCTCGTCGATGCCGACGGTGGCGGAGTAGGGCGCGAGGCCGTCGATCTTCATCAGGCCCGCGCGGCCGTTGGTCACCCGGATGTTCCAGTGGGTGAAGCGGGCGCCGAAGAGGGGGCCGGCACTGGCGTCTCCGCCGTGACGGCCGTTGTTGTCGACGGTGATGTCCGTGCGGACGTTGGCGAAGGGCAGCCCGCGGTGGGAGTCGAAGGTTCCCATCCGCATGTCGCCGCGCGACCAGACGTTGTAGGAGGACAGGCCCTCGACGTTGATGCCGTGGAGTTGGGTGCCGGCGGGGGCCGGCACCGTGCGCTGCTCGATCGTGAAGTCCTCGACGAGGTTGTCGTGCGAGCCCTCGCGGCAGAAGTACGGGTGGTGCGAGCCGCGGCCCGCGACCGTCGTACGGCGCAGGGTGCAGGCGGAGGCCGCGACGAGACCGAATCCGTTGTCCACATGGCGTACGACGATGTCGTCGGCCCAGCAGTCGTACGCGCACTGGAACACGACCCCGTTGTATCCCTTGTCCAGGAGGTGCGGGGACTGCGGCGTCTCGACCGCTTCCAGGGTGAGTCCCTCGACCCCCGAGCCGGTCAACTCCCGTACGTGGGTGGTCAGGCGCGGGTCCCATTCGGGGCGTATGTCGAGCGGGAGCGGGCGTTCGAGGGTGACCTTGCGGCCGTGGACCTGCGCGATGCGCACGGGCCACTCGTAGGGGACGTACGACGTCAGTTTCGTCTTGTCGTCCCAGTAGTACGCCTCGGGGCCCGGACCGCCACCCGCCATGTGCTCCAGGAGCGTGTGGTCGGCGTCGTCGGCGAGGCGGAGGAGGACGAGTGTGCCGGGCCGCAGCCTCTCGGCGTCCGCGACGGTCACCGTCCAGGAGCCCTGACGCGCGGGCGCGACCGTCGTCAGCGTCTCCCACTCGTCCCGCTTGTTGCCGGTCCAGCCCTCGAAGGGCCAGGCCTTGGCCTTGATGGCGGTCGTCAGCGTCGCGAAACGGTCCGCCGGGCAGAGCCAGACGAGCCCGCCCGCCCAGGACCAGGACGACTTGTCGCCGCCGTAACGGGATCCGTAGACGCCGATCAGCTCGGTGAGGTTCTTGGTCGCGTACAGCTTCGTACGTTCGCTGCCGGCGCCGCGCAGGACGACGTTCGAGTGCCCGATGCGGATCAGGTCGTCGATGCGGAAGGTGCCGGGTGGGACGAGAACCGTGCCACCGCCGGCCCTCCCGGCAGCAGCGATGGCACGGTTGATCGCGGGGGCGCTGTCCGTTGTGCCGTCGTCCGCCACGGCTCCGTAGTCGCGTACGTCGGCCACGACGGGGCGGCGGGGGAAGCGCGCCGCTCCGCCACCGCGGCCGGACCTGCCGATGTACGGGATCTGCGGGTGGGTGAAGGGGGTGCCGGTGAACTCGTGCCAGAGGGCCGGGACTTGACCCTGTTGTGCCGCTTGCGCGGCCTCTGCGGCTTGTGCGGGTGATGCGGCGGCCGTCGCCGTTCCGCCGGTCACGGCGACGGCCGCCACGGCTGTGGCGCTGCCGAGCAGGCGCCGTCTGGTGATGCCCCTAGGCCCGTTGCCCATCCCCGTACCCCTGCCCGTGCTCATACCCGTCCGCCTTCCATCGTTTCCATGGATGTGAACGACGTTCAGATCTGCGTCGGCGGTGAGCATGCCACGAGCGCCGCAGGCAGGGAAGGGGTCGCGCAGCGGCTAATTAGTGACCGAGGGAGGTCAGTTGGCGGGAGGCTGAGTCAGGTGAGTGAACGCGTCCAGATTGCGGGTCGACTCGCCGCGGGACACCCGCCAGGCGTACTCCTTGCGGATCGCGGAGGCGAAGCCGAGCTCGAGGAGGGTGTTGAAAGAGCCGTCGGCGGCTTCGAGGACCGAGCCGAGGAGGCGGTCGATCTCGTCCGGCGCGACCGCGGCCAGCGGCAGCTTGCCGACCAGATAGACGTCCCCGAGGGAGTCGATCGCGTAACTGACCCCGTAGAGCTTGAGATTGCGCTCCAGTAGCCAGCGGTGGACCGCTTCCTGGTTCTCGTCCGGGTGCCGGACCACGAACGCGTTCAGCGACAGCGAGTGCCTGCCGACGATCAGTGAGACGGTCGTCGACAGCTTCCGGGTGCCGGGGAGCTTCACCACGTAGTTGCCGGGCTCAGGGCTTTCCCATTCGAGTTCGGCGTCCTTGAGGACCCCTTCGATGACCTGTGCCGCCTGCTGTACGTCAGCCATGGTGGGAGCGTACGCGACGCCGGTGGGCCTGCATCGCCGCCGTGTACACGTCCGCCGTCACCGCGGCCGCGGTGTCCCACCCGAAGTGCTCCGCATGGCACGCCGCGGCGGCGCCCATCCGGACGGACAGCCGCGCGTCGTCCGCGAAATCACGCAGCACGCGCGCGTAGTCGACGGGATCGTGCCCGGGGACGAGGAAGCCGGTCTCCTGGTGGCGGACCGCCACCGGCAGCCCGCCCACCTCGGCCGCGAGCACCGGCGTACCCGCCGCCTGCGCCTCGATGGCCACCAGCCCGAAGGACTCGCTGTACGAGGGCATGACCAGCACCGACGCCGCCCGGAACCAGTCCGCGAGCTGCTCCTGCCCGACGGGCGGCCGGAAGCGCACGACGTCGGCGATGCCGAGCCGCGCGGCGAGCTTCTGCAGCCCCTCGGGCTCGGCAAGACCGCTGCCGCTGGGACCGCCCACTACGGGGACGACGATGTTGCCGCGCAGCTCGGGACGCTCGTCGAGCAGGACGGCGACGGCGCGCAGCAGCACGTCGGGCGCTTTCAGGGGCTGTATGCGGCCCGCGAAGAGGGGGATCAGGGCGTGCTGCGGGAGCCCGAGGCGGGCGCGGGCGGCGGCGCGGCCGTCGGCCGGGCGGAAGCGGTCCAGGTTCACGCCCGGGTGGACGACGGCGACCTTGCCGGGGTCGGCCTCGTAGTGGCGTACGAGTTCGTCGGCCTCCTCCGCGGTGTTCGCGATGAGGCGGTCGGCGGCGCGCACGATCTGGGTCTCGCCGATGACGCGGGCGGCGGGCTCGGGAGTGTCGCCCTCCGCGAGCGCGGCGTTCTTGACCTTGGCCATGGTGTGCATCGCGTGCACCAGAGGCGCGCCCCAGCGCTCGGCGGCGAGCCAGCCGACGTGGCCGGAGAGCCAGTAGTGCGAGTGCACGAGGTCGTAGTAACCGGGGCGGTGGCCGGCCCAGGCCTGCATGACGCCGTGCGTGAAGGCGCACAGCTGGGCGGGCAGGTCTTCCTTGGCGAGGCCCTCGTAGGGGCCCGCGTCGACGTGCCGGACGAGGACGCCGGGGGCGAGCTCGACGGTCGGCGGCAGGGCGGCCGTGGTGGCCCGGGTGAAGATCTCGACCTCGATGTTGATCGCGGCGAGGCGCTGGGCGAGCTCCACGATGTAGACGTTCATCCCGCCCGCGTCGCCCGTGCCGGGCTGGTGCAGCGGTGAGGTGTGCACGGAGAGCATCGCCACGCGACGGGGCCTGCGGTGCAGCCTGAGCCGTGCGGACGCCGCCGGGGAGCGTCGCCCGAGCCTGCTGACGTACTGGCTCACGTGGCGTTCCTCCTTGCTGCGGGCATGCCGGTCGCAGGACGCACGCGCCCTCCGAGAGCAGGAACGCCGGAGGGCGCCGCTCCATTTCCTCTTTGCCGAATCATTACCGGTGATCGCTCAACCGTTCGAGTGTGGAGGGCGTGGGGCCGTGCGGGGCGGCGTGGATGTGTTTTCGCCCCCTCCGCCCTTACCCGTCCCGACCCAGCCTTTCGGCTGCGGGCGGGTGGGGGTTGTTCCCGCAGTTCCCCGCACCCCTTTTCAGGGGCGCGGGGAACTGCTTCAGGGGCGCGGGGAACTGCGCGAACGGGGTCTGGGGCGGAGCCCCGGGGATGGGACGGGCAAGCGGCGGAGGGGGCGGAAATCCCCCGGCCTCGACACCGGCGCAGGGGTGCCCCCGAACGGGCGCATACCCTCGTACGTATGACAGCCCGCGCAGCTTCCCGCCCCGTGGGAACCGTGACACGCGGGACCACCAACCCCAACCGCCTCCGCCGCATGGACCGCTGGATCGCAGCGACGCACGGCGCCGAACTACGCCACGCCAGCGCCCCCGTGGCGGTCGACCTCGGCTACGGCGCGGCCCCCTGGACGGCGGTGGAGCTGCTGACACGGCTGCGCACCACCGCCCCCCGCGCCCACGTGGTCGGCGTCGAGATCGACCCGGCCCGAGTCGCCGCCGCCCGCCCGTACGAGCGTGACGGTCTCGCCTTCCGGCACGGCGGCTTCGAGGTACCGGTGCAGGGCAGCCCCGCCCTCATCCGTGCGGCCAACGTGCTGCGCCAGTACGACGAGGACCAGGTCACCGAGGTCTGGCAGCGCCTGTGCGCGCGCCTCGCGCCGGCGGACCGGGGCTCCCGGGGCGGCCTGCTCGTCGAAGGCACCTGCGACGAGATCGGCCGCCGGCACGTATGGGTCGCCCTCGGCCCGGAGGGCCCCCGCACGGTCACCTTCGCCACCCGCCTCGGCTCCCTGGACCGCCCGTCCGACCTCGCCGAACGCCTGCCGAAGGCCCTCATCCACCGCAATGTCCCGGGCGAGCCGGTGCACGCCTTCCTGCGCGACTTCGACCGCGCCTGGGCCGCCGCCGCGCCCTACGCCTCGTACGGCGCCCGGCAGCGCTGGATCCGGACGGTCCGCGAGCTGACCGCCGACTGGCCGGTCACGGACGGTGTGACGCGCTGGCGGCAGGGCGAAGTCACGGTGCGCTGGGAGGCCCTGGCGCCGCGCGCGTGATCGCGGATCGAGGAACATGTCCGGCCGGGGTGGCCTGACCTGCGGGGAACGATCTCCGTGACTGGTTCGTCACACAGGCGGGGAGATCGTCTTGCCGGATCCGGGCAGCGGAAGGGGAGCGGGCCGGAGAGGGTGGGGAGTCAGGCCGACGGAGCGGCGTCGAATTGGGCCGAGAGAGGGGAGTTCTTGCCCACCTCTGTCGCATTGCGCGTCGACATGGCACGATCCCCCAGGCGTCCGTAAGTTACTGACGGTAAATCAGTTTGGGGGCTGAGTAATGGGATCCGGCAAGCGGAGCCTGACCACGGCGGCCATGGCCCTGGCCTGCGCATGTGCCTGCGCGGTGCTCGCGACACCCACAGTGGCGTACGCGAGCCCGACACCGACACCGACCCGGACCCCCAACGCGACACCAACGCCCGTGAGCAACAAGGACCTCGAAGCGGTCCGCAAGAAGCTGGACAAGCTCTACCACGAGGCGTCGGTGGCCACGGACGCGTACAACGCCGCCGAGGAGAAGGCCCAGAAGCAGTCCGCCGCGATCGTCGATCTGGCCCGCGAGATCGTCAAGGGCCAGGCGAAGCTGGATAAGTTGAAGGACCGCGCGGGCGCCGCGGCCCGTGCGCAGTACCGCGGCGGCGGGCTGCCGCCCCAGGCGCAGTTGTGGCTGAGCGACGACCCGCAGGAGTTCCTGGACGGCGCGGGGCGCGTGCGACAGGGCGAGCACGCGACCAAGGGGCTGCTCGCCGAGATGACGCGCACCCAGCAGGACTTGCGGCAGTACGCGAAGGACGCCTCCGCCCAGTGGAAGAAGCTGGAGGCCAATCGCAAGACCAAGGCCGAGGCCAAGAAGAAGATCAAGGAGCGGATCGCCGCCGCCGAAAAGCTGGAGTCCCAGCTGGAGAAGAAGGAGAAGGAGCGGCTGGCGAAGCTGGAGGAGCAGGCGGCCTACCAGGCTCAGACGACCTGGCTGAGCTCCGGCATCCTCGCGGAGATCAACGGCAAGGCGTCCGCGCAGGGCAAGAAGGCCGTGAAGTACGCGACCGACCAGATCGGCAAGCCCTACGAGTGGGGAGCGGAGGGCCCGGGGTCGTACGACTGCTCGGGGCTGACCTCACAGGCCTGGGCGTCCGCCGGACACGGCATTCCCCGCACCTCGCAGGAGCAGTGGAAGCAGCTCACCCACGTCGACATCAAGGACATGCGCCCCGGCGACCTGATCATCTACTTCGACGACGCCAGCCATGTCGGGATGTACATAGGGGACGGCGCGATCGTGCACGCGCCCCGGCCCGGGCGCACGGTGACGATCACGGGTGCGGGTTCGATGCGGATTCTGGGGGTCGTCCGGCCGGACGCGTGACGCCTCACGTGTGGCCGGCGTCGGTGCGCGCCGCGTGACCTGCCCCACGTGACCTATCGCACGGTTGCCCTCCCCACGCAACCCCAGGGACGTGACCTTCGTCATCCCGGAGGGAGCCGCATCCTGTCCAAGTGCGTTACAGGATGCGGCATATGACGGTGGCTGTTTGCCGGACGTCGTGCCGCACACCATTCCGTTGCGGCACCCGGTGACGCTATGGTCCCCGTCGGCGGCTCGAGGACCTTCGGCCCGCCACGCCCTCGGGGGGAGGGAAGGAACCCAGACGATGCCCGTACCCGTACCGCGGCAGAGAGCGATCCCGGCCGTGGAAAGTGGTCAGGCTCAAGCCGCGTTCTCACCCGGCGGCCCATCCGGAGTCTCGACCGGCGGCCCCGCCGGGACAGTTCCGGCGCCCCGCACCACTGCCCCTGTCGACAGCACCACGAACCTGACCCTGCTGGTCATCGAGGACGACCCGGCGGGTTCGCTCAGCGTGCCCGAAATGCTCGACGCCGCAGGCAAGCCGATCCGGATCCGTACCGCCCGCAACCTCACCGAGGCCGAGCGGCTGCTGACCGACGACGTCCACTGCATCCTGCTCGACCTGGCGCTGCCCGCGCCCGGCCGGGCCGGCGGCGGCGAGGACGAGCTGGCCACGCTCAAGCACGTGCTGCGGCTCGCGCCGCGGCACGCCGTCCTCGCGCTCACCGCGTCCGGGGACGCCGAGCGCGGTGCGGAGGCGGTGCGCGTCGGCGCCCAGGACTACCTGTTCCGCGACGAGCTGGACGGGCGGCTGCTGAGCCGCGCGATCCGGTACGCGGTGGAGAGGAAACGTTCCGACAAGGCCGAGCGACGGCTCACCGAGTCAAAGCTGCGCGCCCAGGAGAACGCGCGCCTGGAGCGCGGCCTGCTGCCGACCCCGCTGCTGGAGGGCTCCCCGCTGCGCTTCGCCGCACGCTACCGCCCGGGCCGCTCCCGTGCGCTGCTCGGCGGCGACTTCTACGACACCGTCCGCACGCCCGACGGCACCGTGCACGCGATGATCGGCGACGTCTGCGGGCACGGGCCCGACGAGGCGGCGCTCGGCGTGGAGCTGCGCATCGCCTGGCGCGCGCTGACGTTCGCGGGCCTGTGCGGCGACGAACTGCTCTCGACGCTCCAGCAGGTCCTGGAGCACGAGCGCGAGAACGACGAGATCTTCGCGACCGTCTGCACCGTGGACATAGCACCGGACGGCCGCCGCGCCGGGCTCTGCCTGGCCGGCCACCCGTCCCCGCTGATCGCCCGCCCGGGCAGGCCCGCGGAACTGCTGCCGTACGACAACAACGGACCCGCACTCGGCCTGCTGCCGCACGCCCGCTGGCCGCGAATGCAGGTGGAGCTGGGCGCCGCCTGGAGCCTGATGCTCTACACCGACGGCCTGATCGAGGGCCACATCGGCGAGGGCAAGGAGCGGCTCGGCCAGGACGGCATGGTGGACATGGTCCGCCGCCAGCTCGCACAGGGGCTGGAGGGCGAGGAGCTGCTGCGCGCGGCGGTGAGCGAGGTGCGCGAGCTCAACGGCGGGGAGCTGGCGGACGACGTCGCGGTGCTGTTGCTGGACAGGACGCCGTAAGCGCCGTACGCGTCAGGGCTTGTTGACCGTGTTGGCCGTGTTGGTTGCGCTGGCCTTATTGGCCTTATCGACCGTATTGGCCTGGTTGGTCTTACCGTCCGCCGTTGTAGGGACCGTACGGGCCGTCGCTGCTGCTTCCGCCGCGGCGGCCGCGGCCGCCGCCGGATACCTGGCGCAGGGCGGGGCGGACGTCGACAAAGAAGACGATCGTGGCGATCAGGCCCGCGATCTGCAGGAAGAGCATCGGCACCAGGAGGTTCACCGCCACCGTGATGCCGAGGATGATCAGCCAGAACATCTTGTTCTGCTTGTCGGCCGCGCGGTAGGCGTCCTCGCGGGCCACCGCGGCCATCACCAGTGCCACCACGGCGAGCACCAGCATGGCCGTGAAGATCAGCCACATGAGGCCGCCGAATGCCGTCATCAGCACAATGCCCACCGCCCGAGTCGAGTCGTCTCTACGGCCACCGTACCCGCAGAACGGGCCGGGAACTCTGAGAGTGCCCGGCCCGTCTCAGGAAGGCGAAGCGGCCTGGTTGTTGCTTACGACCTGCTTCCCACGACCTACTTCGCGGGCGGAGTCGTCTTCTTGGCGGTGGTCTTGCGGGCTGCCGGGGCCTTCTTGGCGACGGGCTTCTTCGCCGGAGCGGAGGCGGCGGCCTCGGCCGGCTTGCCCTCGTCCTTGACCTCGACCGGCTCGGCGTTCGGCTCGACGGCCGCGGCCAGCTCCTCGATCTCGTCGGCGGCCTCGCCGCGCCAGGTCCTCACGGTCTGCTCGCCGTGCTCGGCGACCTTCTCGTACGTCTCCCGGGCCTTGACGGCGTACTCGGCGGCGACGCCGACACCACGCAGGGCGAAGTCCTGAGCGGACTCACCGAGCTTCTTCAGGTCGGTGTCGAGGGTGCTGCCGAGCTTCTTGAGGTCGGCGTCGAGAGTGCTGATGAACTCCGTCACCTTGGCCTGGATGGTCTCCTGCGCCTCCTTGGCGCGGGCAGCGGCCCTCTCCTGGACGGCGTTCGGGTCGATGTTCTTGACGGTCTCGATGCGCGCGGGGGCCTCGGCGCGGATCTGCTCCACGATGCCGGGGACCTTCCTGGCCTGCTGGACGGCCAGATCGGCGGTGCCGGCGAGGAAGTAGAGCGGGGTCGGGTCCGTGGCGGCCTTGCGGATGTCGTCGGTGATGGCCATGGCGATGGTCCTCCCGTGTCGCTTTCAGCTGAGGGTTTTGGTGATCCGCGGTGTGACCGGCCGGTCTGCGGAGCTTCTGGCGGTGCTGGCGCTGTTCTTCAACTGGCGGTCTGCTGCGGATCGGCATCGCTGCCGTCGGCCGTGCGGGGGCCGCGGACGGCGGTGTCCTTGGGGTGCTCGGCATCCGGTATGTCCTGAGCCGTGCGTCTGCCGGTGCCGTGCACCTCGGTGCCGTGCACGTCCTCGCTCGCCGGGGTGATCTCGAATCCGTTCTCCTTGCGGAAGGACTCGTAGATCTGGAGCAGCACCTGCTTCTGCCGCTCGTTCAGCGTGGGATCGGCGAGGATGACGGCGCGCGTCTCCACCTCGTCCCGGTCCCGCTCGGCGTCGAGGATGCCGGCCCGCACGTACAGCGTCTCGGCGGAGATCCGCAGCGCCTTGGCGACCTGCTGCAACACCTCCGCGCTCGGCTTGCGCAGCCCGCGCTCGATCTGACTCAGATACGGATTGGACACCCCGGCGGCGTCGGCGAGCTGCCGCAGTGACAACTGCGCGTTGCGCCGCTGTTCCCGCAGATACTCACCAAGATTGCCGACGTTGAGCGATGCCATGCCCCCACCTTGCCCCATCCTCGCTAACAATTGCAAGCACCCGCTTGCAAAAGTGCGCTACGCCACGCCGCAGGCGGTCTGCTTGGCCGGCTGAGCATTGCGGCTGGTGAGCGAGTTGATCTCCGTTTGGCGACGGTATCTGCGGATGTCGTTGCAGAGCGGGTGCATAGGATCGCCGGCATGACGCTGCGACCCGCCCTGGTGAACATAAAGGCGCTTGATGACTCGGCGGTCGGCGGGTTCTGGGCGGAGGCGCTGGGCTGGCGTGTGACCAGCGCGGAACCCGGCGCGACCGCCGCTCAACCCGTCGGCTTCGATTGGCTGGACCCGGTCACCGTCTGCGTCGACGTCATTGCCGTCCCGGAACCCAAGACGACAACGAAGAACCGGGTGCACCTCGATCTCGCCACCACCTCTGTGGCCCATCAGGCGGAGTTGGTCGCGCGCCTGAAGGCTCTCGGTGCGACGCCCGCCCACGTGGGCCAGGGCAAAGTGCCGTGGACGGTCCTCGCCGACCCCGAGGGAAACGAGTTCTGCGTGCTGGAGCCTCGGGAGGGCTACCGGGACACCGGGCCGATCGCCCGGGTGGTGGTCGACTGCGCGGATCCGCGGGCCATGGCCCGGTTCTGGGACGAGGCGATGGACTGGACCCTGCACGAGGTGACCGACGATCATGCGGTGTGGCGCTCCGCCAAGGGTGTCGGCCCGTATCTCGAGTTCCTCCGCACTGGCGTGAAGACCGTGCCGGACCGCGTCCATCTTGACCTGGTGCCGGACCCCGGTGACGACAAAGAAGCGGAGGTGGCCCGGCTGCGGGCCCTCGGCGCCACCGATCTCGACGTCGGCCAGGGCGACGTCCCGTGGACGTGCCTGGCCGACCCGGAGGGCCACGAGTTCTGCGTCCTCGCCCGGTCCTGACGCGGAGTCTTGACGACACCCCGACACGTGAGCCCTGTCTGCTCATGCGCCATGACCCCGGGTGGGTTGCGCTGCGGCGCCTTGGTCGATTCGGGCAGCGAGAGCTTGCGTGTCGGGGCGAGATCGGCTCGCTCGGCAACGTCCATGTAGCTGGTGTTGACGATCGGAATGACCTGCGTCTTGGTCACGGATCCATGAGCCACCGACGCGATCACCCCACGAAGCCGCTGTTGCACCGTTTGAGTGGTCACGCCACGGCTTGAGTGGTCACGCCACGGCACTTCTGCCCGTCGGAAGATCCATGACCGCTTGCCTCAGCGAGCCCGAGATCCAAGACGGGCGGCAAAGCCAGGTGCTCACCGCGAGGTCGGCACCCCTCAGCCGTACCGCGAGCTGATGCGCGAAGGCCGCCGACCGGTCCGACGCCTCCCCAGGGCCGCCGGCCGGTCCGGCGCCTCCCCAGGGCCGCCGGCCGGTCCGGCGCCTCTGCGGGGGCACCGCGTGGCAGGGGCACAAAAGGCTCAACGGGCCGAAGCGAAGCAGAACCACACGTACGCTCGAAGCGGTCAGATCGAGCCAGGCGGCGCCGACGGAGACCGCGCAGGCGGCCCGCCCGACAGATGGAGACACGATGAGCATGGCCACGAGGACGGACACGCAGTCGCCTGCGCCGGACGGCGCCGACAGCCACGGTCTGATCCGCGTGCACGGCGCGCGCGAGAACAATCTCAAGGACGTCAGCGTCGAGATCCCGAAGCGCCGGCTGACGGTGTTCACCGGTGTCTCCGGCTCGGGCAAGAGCTCACTGGTGTTCGACACGATCGCCGCGGAGTCGCAGCGGCTGATCAACGAGACCTACAGCGCCTTCGTGCAGGGCTTCATGCCGACGCTGGCGCGGCCCGAGGTCGACGTCCTCGACGGCCTGACCACCGCGATCACCGTCGACCAGCAGCGGATGGGCGCCGACCCCCGCTCCACCGTCGGCACGGCCACCGACGCCAACGCGATGCTGCGCATCCTCTTCAGCCGGCTCGGCGAACCGCACATCGGGCCGCCCAGCGCGTATGCCTTCAATGTCCCCTCGGTCCGGGCGAGCGGCGCGATCACCGTCGAGCGCGGCGCCAAGAAGGCGGTGAAGGCGACCTTCACCCGCACCGGCGGCATGTGTACGCGCTGCGAGGGCCGCGGCGCGGTCTCCGACATCGACCTCACCCAGCTCTACGACGACTCCAAGTCGCTCACCGAAGGCGCGATCACTGTCCCCGGCTACACCGGGGGCGGCTGGAACTCCCGGCTCTACAGCGAGTCGGGCTTCGTCGACCCGGACAAGCCGATCCGCAAGTACACCAAGAAAGAGCTGCACGACTTCCTCCACCGCGAGCCGACCAGGATGAAGATCGCGGGCATCAACATGACCTACGAGGGGCTGATCCCGCGGATCCAGAAGTCGATGCTCTCCAAGGACAAGGAGGCGATGCAGCCGCACATCCGCGCGTTCGTGGAACGGGCGGTCACCTTCACCACCTGCCCCGAGTGCGACGGCACCCGGCTCAGCGAGGGGGCCAGGTCCTCGAAGATCGAGAAGATCAGCATCGCCGACACCTGCGCGATGCAGATCAGCGACCTGGCCGAATGGGTCCGCGGCCTCGCCGAGCCGACGGTGGCGCCGCTGCTCACCGCGCTGCAGCAGAGTCTCGACTCGTTCGTGGAGATCGGCCTCGGCTACCTCGCCCTCGACCGGCCGGCGGGCACGCTCTCGGGCGGCGAGGCGCAGCGCGTCAAGATGATCCGCCACCTCGGCTCCTCGCTCACCGACGTCACCTACGTCTTCGACGAGCCCACCACGGGTCTGCACCCCCATGACATCCAGCGGATGAACGACCTGCTGCTGCGGCTGCGGGACAAGGGCAACACGGTGCTCGTCGTGGAGCACAAGCCGCAGACGATCGCGATCGCCGACCACGTCGTCGACCTCGGCCCCGGGGCCGGTACGGCGGGCGGCACCGTCTGCTTCGAGGGGACCGTCGAGGGGCTGCGGGCAGGCGACACCGTCACCGGCCGCCATCTCGGCGACCGGGCCGCCCTCAAAGAGACGGTGCGCAAGCCCACCGGCACGCTGGAGATCCGCGGCGCCACCTCCCACAACCTCCAGAGCGTCGACGTCGACATCCCGCTCGGGGTGCTCTGTGTCGTCACCGGCGTCGCGGGCTCCGGCAAGAGCTCTCTCGTCCACGGCTCGATCCCGGCCGGCGCGGGCGTGGTGTCGGTCGACCAGGGAGCCATCAAGGGCTCCCGACGCAGCAACCCGGCGACGTACACCGGACTGCTCGACCCGATCCGCAAGGCGTTCGCGAAGACCAACGGCGTGAAGCCGGCGCTGTTCAGCGCCAACTCCGAGGGCGCCTGCCCTACGTGCAACGGCGCGGGCGTCATCTACACCGACCTGGCGATGATGGCCGGCGTCGCCACCACCTGCGAGGAGTGCGAGGGCAAGCGGTACCAGGCGTCGGTGCTCGAGTACCACCTCGGCGGCCGCGACATCAGCGAGGTGCTCGCGATGTCGGTGAACGAGGCCGAGGAGTTCTTCGGCAGCGGCGAGGCGCACACGCCGGCCGCGCAGCGCGTCCTCGGCCGGCTCGCCGACGTCGGGCTCGGCTACCTCAGCCTCGGCCAGCCGCTCACCACGCTGTCCGGCGGCGAGCGGCAACGGCTCAAGCTGGCCACGCACATGGCCGAGAAGGGCGGCGTCTACGTCCTCGACGAGCCGACCGCCGGCCTCCATCTCGCCGACGTCGAGCAGCTGCTCGGCCTGCTCGACGGTCTCGTCGACTCCGGCAAGTCGGTCATCGTGGTCGAGCACCACCAGGCGGTCATGGCGCACGCCGACTGGATCATCGACCTCGGCCCCGGCGCCGGCCACGACGGCGGCAAGATCGTCTTCGAGGGCACACCCGCCGACCTTGTCGCCGCCCGCTCCACCCTCACCGGCGAGCACCTCGCGACCTACGTCGGCGCGTGATCGTTCAGGGGTTTCTCGGCTTCGGCGTCGGCCGAAGCCGAAGCTGAGGCCGAAGCCGAGGCTGAGGCTGAGCCCGATGCCGAAGCCGACCCGAAGCCGACCCGAACCCGAAGGGGCATGTGGAGCGAGGTCGGCCGCCTTGTTGTGCAGGGGCTGCCCGCCCTCCAGCGGGCAGCGCCTACCGCCGCCGGCTAAGGCCTGTCGCCGTGTGCCGTCCACTCCTCCCTGAGCAGGCCGAACAGCACCCTGTCGTACCACTCGTCCCCCACCCGCACACTGGCCCTTCGCCGCCCCTCCTCGACGAAGCCGGCCGCCCGGAAGGCGCGGAGGGCACGTTCGTTGCCGCTCCAGGTGTCCAGGTCGATGCGGTGCAGGCGCAGGGGGCCGAAGAGGTGGCCGAGGAGGAGGTGGAGGGCCTCGGAGCCGTAGCCACCGCCCCAGCGGTCGCGTTCGCCGATGGTGATGCCGACCGTCGCGCAGCCGGTGAACGGATCGAGGTCGCGGTAGTCGACCATGCCGATCGCACGGCCGTCGGCCAGGTCCTCCACGGTGAACGTGGCCTGCAGGCGCGGGTCGTCGCGCAGCCGGGCCTCGTAGAAGTGGGCCACCGCCTCGCGGGTGACCGGGCCGAAGAGCGGGTCGCCGCCGGTCGCCCAGTGCACCACCTCCGGGTCGTTGCGCCAGCGGACATGGGCGTCCAGGTCGTCGGCGCGCAGCGCCCGCAGCCGTACCAACTTGCCTTCGATCATGGGGTGATCATAGGAACCACCGGGCCCACCCCGTTGTGTCGCGGCGCCAGGTGCATTGACCCGCAGGGTTGTTGACGCGGGTGAGGGGCGGCCGGCCGCTGTCAGCAACGCTCGTGATCAATGCGCCTGCCTCACCCGCTCCGCCAAGAAGTCCTCCCACGTCCGCTTGCCGATCTCCGCGCCGTCGAGCGTCAGGTTGTCGCCCGCGCGGTAGGCGCGCCCCGCCTTGCCGGGGATGCGGACCGGCATCATCGGGCGGCGCTTGCCGTGGGCCTCGAGGTAGCCGCGGGCCAGGTCGCCGAGGCCGTAGACCTTGGGGCCCGCGAGGTCGGGCACCAGGCCGGCCGGGCTGCCGAGGGCGAGTTCCGCGATGCGGGCCGCGACGTCGCGCGCGTCGACCGGCTGGAGGCGCAGGCCGCCCGGGACCGGGAAGACCGGCATCTTCGCCATCGTCCGCACCATCTTCAGCGTCAGTTCGTTGAATTGGGCCGCCCGCAGCGTCGTCCACGGCACCCCCGATTCGGCGATGGCCCGCTCGGCGTCCAGCTTGGACCTGAGCCAGGCCAGCGGGACCCGGTCCGCCCCGATGACCGAGATGTACACAAGGTGCCGTACGCCGGCGGACCGGGCGGCCCGCACCAGGTTCCGCGTCGCGATGTCGTCGCCCTTGGGGCCGCCCGCGAGGTGCAGGACGGTGTCGACCCCGGCCGACGCGGCCTCGAGGCCTTCACCCTTGAGCAGGTCGACCGCCACGTACTCGACGCCGTCGGCGACCTCGCGGGCGTGCCGGCTCAGCACCCGTACGTCGCGGCCGGCCTCCCGCAGCAGCGGGACGACGAGGCTCCCGAGCGTGCCGGTGCCGCCGGTGACCAGGATGGTTGACGGGGTGGACGTCATGACTACTCCCATGGTGGTGGGGACCGGACCTGCGAAATCCCTGTCCCCGCAGCGGGTTCTCGGTGTTCTACTTCTCTGACACCCGGCGAAGAAGGAATGTGACACGGTGGGCGAGAGCGCATGGCTGGCGGAGCGGTTCGAGGAGCACCGGAGGCATCTGCGTGCGGTGGCCTACCGGATGCTCGGCTCGGTGAGCGAAGCCGATGACGCTCTCCAGGAAGCCTGGCTGCGGGCCGGCCGCGCCGACACCGACGACGTCGAGAACCTCGCCGGGTGGCTGACCACGATCGTGGCGCGGGTGTGCCTGAACATGCTGCGCACCCGCGAGCGGCAGCGCGAGGAACCCCTCGACGCACGCCTCACCGACCCGGCCGTCAGCCCGGAGGGCGGCGGCGACCCCGAAGAGGAAGCGGTCCTCGCCGACTCGGTCGGTGTCGCGCTGCTGGTGGTACTGGACACGCTCTCCCCGGCCGAGCGGCTCGCCTTCGTCCTGCACGACATGTTCACCGTGCCCTTCGACGAGATCGGCCCGATGCTCGATCGCTCCCCGGCCGCGGTACGGCAGCTCGCGAGCCGCGCCCGGCGCCGCGTCAAGGGCGCCTCGCCCCTGCCCGAGGCCGACCTCACCCGCCGGCGGCGGGTCGTCGAAGCCTTCCTGGCCGCCACCCGCGGCGGTGACTTCGACGCGCTGGTCGCCCTTCTCCACCCGGACGTCGTCCTGCACGCCGACAGGTCCGTCATCCCCACCCCCGAACCGGTCGTCGTCAGCGGCGCGACCACCGTCGCCAAGGGCGCGATGGCCGCCGTCGGCCGCGCCCGCTTCACCGGCCTCGCCCTCCTCGACGGAACCGTCGGCCTGGCCATGGCTCCCCTCGGCCGGCTCCGCCTGGTCCTCACCTTCACCCTCGCGGACGACGGCCGCATCACCGGGATCGACGTCATCGCCGACCCGGACCGCCTCGCTGAACTGGAAGTCGCCGCCCTGGATTCCTGAAAACATGCTCGAAATCGCTCGGGCAAGGAATATCGCATTGCATTGAGGCCGTACTTGGCATTAGCGTTGCGCCCATGACTGCCGGGTCGGCCCTGTGCCGTGAGCGAGTTGGTTGCCCGGCCTCCGAGTGAGGCCGGGGCGGGGTAGAGCCCCGCCCGCACTTTCTTCGTACGACATCTTCGTACGCCTTCTTCGTACGCCTTCTTCGTACGGCCTCCGCGTATGCCTTCCGCGTACTGCGCCCCCGTACGACTTCCATGCGCGCACCCCCTGTTCGGGACACCACGCGCCCTCACGCACGCACACGTTCAGTACCGCGGCGCGCCCTTCGCACCCCATTCGCCCCGCGGCAATTCCCCCTGTCCGAAAAACAAGAAAGCAGCGAATGCCGAATCCTTTCAATGAGCAGGTCATCGAAGAATTCCGCGCCAACAACGGACGCGTCGGTGGTTATTTCGAGGGAGCGCGGCTGCTCCTGCTGACGACCGCGGGGGCGCGCACGGGGACCCCGCACACGACCCCTGTCGCTTTCTACCCCGACGGCGGCGAGCGGGTGCTCGTCATCGCGTCGGCCGGTGGCGCGCCCCAGCATCCCGACTGGTTCCACAACCTCGTCGCGAACCCCCGGTTGACCGTCGAGGACGGGCTCTTCACCTACGAGGCCCAGGCCGTCGTCCTCGAACGCGCCGAACGCGACGCCGTGTTCGCCCGCGCCATCGAGGCCGATCCGGGCTGGGCGGAGTACCAGGCGAAGACGGATCGCGTGATCCCGGTCGTCGCCCTCCACCCGATCCCGAAGGACGGCCCGCCGAAGATCAACGCCGGCTCCATGGCCGAGCACCTGTTGGTCGCCCACAACGTCTTCCGGCATGAACTCGCCTTGATCCGCACGGAATTCACGGCTGCCGGCGTCAGCGGCACCACCGGTGCCTTCCTCGGCGCCCAGCTCCGCGTCAACTGCCTCACCCTCTGCCAGGGCCTCCACAACCACCACACCGGCGAGGAACTCGGCATCTTCCCGCTCCTCGCCGACCGCCATCCCGCACTCGCTCCGGCCCTGGACCGACTGCGCCAGGAGCACGAGCGGATCGCCGAGCTTCTCGAAGAGCTGCGCCGCGCCCTCGCCCAGGATCCGCAGGACACGGACCCCGGCCGCGTACTCTCCCAGGTGGAACGCCTCACCAGCGAGCTCGAAGCCCATCTGACATACGAGGAAGAACAGTTGATCCCCCTCCTCACACCCCAGGGGGCCTCACCGGGAGTGTCGCGGTGATCGCTCTCGTCACCGGCGCCAACCGAGGCATCGGCCGTGAGGTCGCCCGGCAGCCGGCCGCCGCGGACCACACCGTGCTCGTGACCGCCCGGTCGGCCGAGGCCGCCGAGGAGACGGCGCGATATGTCGGCCCGAGCGCACGCCCCCTCCGCCTTGATCTCACCTCCGAGGCCGACATCACCGCGGCCGCCCGGGACGTCGACGCCCTCGACGTCCTGATCAACAACGCGGCGATCACGTACGACACCTGGCAGCGCGCGACCACCGCCGACCTGGACGTCGTACGCGAGGCGGCCGAGACGAATCTGTACGGTCCCTGGCGGCTGATCCAGGCGCTGCCCCTGCTGCGCGCGAGCGCGCACCCGCGTGTCGTGAACGTCTCCAGCGAGGCCGCGTCCCTGGCGGGCATGGGCGGCGGCACCCCGTCCCACTCCGTGACAAAGACGGGTCTCAACGCGCTCACCCGCATGCTCGCCGCCGAACTGCGTGCCGACGGGGTCCTGGTGAACGCCGTCTGCCCGGGCTGGGTCCACACCGACATGGGCGCGCCCGGCGGCCGTCCGGTCGAGGAGGGTGCCGTGAGCGTCGTACGGACGGCCACCCTCCCGGACGACGGTCCCACCGGCGATTTCTTCCGCGACGGCGCGCCCGTCCCTTGGTGACTCACCAAGGGAGAGGGCGTGCGTGCACCACGTCCAGCCGCGACACCGCCCGCGTCAGGACGACGTACAGCCGGTGCAGTCCGCGTGCCTCCGCCTCCGCGACGGCGGCCGGTTCGACGGCGATGACATGGTCGTACTCGAGTCCCTTGGCCAGTCCCGCGGGCACCACCGCGACGCGCGCGCCCAGTTCGTCGGGGCCCGCCGTCGCGATGCCCGCGGCGCCGAGCGTCTCCCGCACCCCTGCGACATCCGCGTCGGCGGTGATCACCCCGATGGAGCCCTCGTGGGTGAGCGCGCCGCGCACGGCGGCGACGGTCGCGGCCAGTACGTCGGACACCGACCGGATACTCAACTCTCCGTCGCTGCGCAGGGATTGAGCGGCCGTGACCTCCACGTCCAGTTTCCCCAACAGCCGATTGGCCAGTTCGACGACGGCGCCCGGCACCCGGAAACCGGTCGTCAGCGGTACCACCGCGGCGTCCGGTTTCCCCAGGTGCCCGAGCACCTCGCCCCACTCCCGCGCGGCCCACGGAGTCGTGCCCTGCGCGAGATCGCCGAGCACGGTCAGCGACCCGAACGACGCCCGTCGCGCGATCGCGCGGCACTCCATCGGCGACAGATCCTGCGCCTCGTCGATGACCAAGTGGCCGTATCCCTCAGGGTGTTCGATGAGCCCGGCGACCTCGTCGAGGAGGACAAGGTCGGCGGCCGACCACCTCGCCGACTTCCACGACCGCGGCGGCTTGACCCACAGGATCGCCTTCTGCTCGTCCGCGTCCAGGAGCCCCTCGGCCGCCGCCGCCAGCGCATCGGCGTCGGTGAGGAGTTGAGCGACGAGCTCCTCCGGACGTACCCGG
This sequence comes from Streptomyces sp. NPDC050564, assembly GCF_044457265.1. Taxonomy (NCBI): domain Bacteria; kingdom Bacillati; phylum Actinomycetota; class Actinomycetes; order Kitasatosporales; family Streptomycetaceae; genus Streptomyces; species Streptomyces sp. NPDC050564. The sequence continues at coordinate 127,748 of NZ_JBITGS010000019.1, forward strand.
GGCCACACCGCGTCGACGTACGCACCGACCGGCCGGGCCCGGGAGATCGTCTGCAGCCAGGCGTTCGTACACGGCACGGCGCGCCGTTCGGCCCGCTCCTGCATACGGCGCACGACCCGCGTCCGCACGCGCTCGCGCCCGACGGCGTAAGGGGGCTCCTCGGCCCGTACGCCGTCCACGATGCGGCGGAGTTCGTCGACCGGGACGCGCCAGCGGTACGAGCCGTCCGGTACGACGAGGGCGTCGGCGGGGCTGCCGATGTTCCCGTACAGGGCCCGGCGCAACACCTCCGCCATACGGACGTCGTGCTTGACGACGGCGGCGCGCTCGTCGTCCTCCCCTGTCACCGGGTGCCGGGCGATCTCGTCCCCGACGGTCGACTGCCGCACGCCCGTCTCGCCCAGCGCGGGCAGAACCTCCGAGATGTACGAGAGGAAGGTGCGGTTGGGGCCGAGGATCAGCAGACCGCCGCGCCGGATGCGCTGCGGGTGCGTGTAGAGGAGGTACGCGGCCCGGTGCAGGCCGACGGCCGTCTTGCCGGTGCCGGGGGCGCCCTGCACACAGACCGAGGCCGCGAGATCACCTCGTACGAGCTCGTCCTGTTCGGGCTGGATGGTCGCGGCGATGTCGCGCATGGGGCCGACCCGGGGGCGCTCGATCTCGCTCGCGAGGATGCGGCTGTCCGGCTCGTGACCCGTGCCGATGTACTCGTCCTCCAGGCCCGTGAGGTCGGCCGAGTCGCCGTGGCTGCCGGGAGCCCAACCGAACCGCCGGCGCACGGCGACGCCCTGCGGGTCGCGGGCGCTCGCCTGGTAGAAGGCGCGCGAGACGGGGGCGCGCCAGTCCACGATCAGGGGCGGGGCGGAGGGATGTTCGGTGATCCGCAGCCGGCCGATGTGATAGCTCTGCCCGGCATGCTCGCCGGCCGCCCCGGCATCCCGCCCGAATCCCAGCTTGCCGAAGAACAACGGCCCCCGGGGCAGCTCGTGCAGCTCCTTCGCCTGGCTGCGCAGCCGGTATCCGAGCACTTCGGCGTCGGCACCGGAGGCGGAGACGTCTTCGCCGGTGACGACCTGTTCCTCGGCACCGGCGACCATGGCGGCGAGGGCGGCGCGGCAGGTGTCGTGGTAGGTGCGTTCGCGGGCGAGGGAACGGCTGAGGGCAGGGTCGGGTGACGTCATGCCGTCAAGGATAACTGAATAACGTTACCGAGTTACATTTTTAACTCGGTAACGCCGGCCGGGGGGCTACGCGTACTTACGCATACTGCGGAAGGCCCGCTCCCAATCGCGCGAAGGCCTCCTCGGCCGCGGCAACGGCGTCGGCCCGTACCTGCTCGACCCCTTCGCCGCCCGCGATCCGCCGCCAGTTCTCCTGTCCGAGGATGCGCTGTACGGCGATGATCTGCCCGGCGGCGAGCCGGGCGCCGAGGTCACCGCCGAGCGCTTCGGCGAGGGCGGCCTCGGACCGCTCCAGATACGCGTACATCCGGGGCACCAGCGAGGGCGTCCCGTAGAGCAGCCGCTGGAAGGCGAGGACATTCGGGTGGTCATTGAGCCCGGTGATGGGATCGCACCGCTCCAGCCCGTCGAGGAAATGCCGCCGCAGCGCCTCCACCGGGGAGGGGCCCTTCACAGCCACACGCGCGGCTTCGTCCTCATGATCGGCGAACCGGTACAGGACCAGGTCCTCCTTGGTCGGGAAGTACCGGAAGAGGGTCGGCTTGGAGATCTCGGCGGCCGCGGCGACCTCGGCGACGGACACGGCGTCGAACCCCTTCTCCAGGAAGAGCCCGATCGCGATGTCGGAGACGGCCTGGTACATCCGCTGCTTCTTGCGCTCACGCAGTCCGATCTCATCCATGACCACGAGCCTACGCACCGACGGGACCGGCGCTTGACGTCGACCAAGACCGGGGCGTGCTGACAGAGTCCCCATCCGGGCCGCCAGTTCTGCCTAGGAGGCCCTCGGCCCGTTGTTCCCGGAGCCCGTCGGCAGAGCACGCGCGGCATTCCAGAGAGTGTCGAACAGCTTCTGCCGCCGGGCGACGATCTCGCGCGCCCGCTCGTCGTCGTCCCAGCTCCAGCGGGTCAGCAGGGAGTCGTATCCCAGAAGATCCAGTATCTGGCCGCCGGACGCCTCGCTCGGCTCCCCGGCCAGATCCCCCGCCAGGTCTCCCGAGTCGTACTCACCGTGACGCAGCTCGATCTTGTCGTAAATGCCCTCGAAGACCTGGTCATTGTTGATGAGATAGAGCTTGAGCGAGGGCGACATGTGCATCACGCGGAATTCCACGGTCAGGTCCCCCTGCCGCTTGCGCCACATTCTGCCCTTCTGCCGCTTCAGCAGGGCCTCGTAGCTCTGGATCTGCTGCACCAGGCTCTCCCGGAAAACCGGGGCGTCCGTGACCTTGCCGTCCGCTCCGATGAGGCCGGGCATTTCTATCCGCCGGGTGAAGTCCGGAACGAGGACCCTGATGTGCACGGAGCGTTGAGGGTTCTCGGCGATGTTCTCCAGTATCCGTTCCACAGGTCTGGCGAAGGTCTCGCCGGTGAAACCCATCGCGGCGAAGCGTACGTCGCCTCCCACCTCGAGCGCCTTCTCGAACTCGGCCTTCAGGTCATCGGGAGTCACCAGGTCCCGCCGCCCCGAACGCCGCTCCTCGTTCAGCTGCTGGACCTCCTCATTGAGGTGCTGGACGCCCTCGTCGAGATGCCGGACCGTGGCCTGGAGGCTTTCCGTGCCCTCTCGCTGGACGCCGTGTGCCTCGTTCAGCCGCTGCACCTCGGTGTACAGCACGTATCCCACCAAGCTGAGCAGCGCCCCACCGAGGAACGCCTTTCCTTCGAGCGCGTCGCCCACCGGTTTCACGAACTGCGCGACGAGTCCGACGGCGGCGATGACCAGGAGCACGACCTTGGTCACGACACTCTCCGAGCGCGCCCAGCCCGCGGCTACCCTGCTGCCGAGCGACGACGGCGTTCCTTCGGACACCAAATACCCCCGTTGGCCCCTGTGTTGAACCGAGCCTGCTCATGGTGCCTTCTGCAAGTGCCGTCAGGAAGGGGACAGCGGAATCATGGCCGACAACAACTCAGGTCGGGATACGACGAGTTGCGCGCCTGCGTCCCAGAGCGGGCCGGCCTCCTTCTCATCTCGGGCATAGCCTACAAATGGCACCTTGGCCTCGCGTGCCGCCTCCAGATCGGTCGGCATGTCCCCGATCATCAGGGCGTCGTACGCCTCGGCTTCAAGACTTCGCAGGGCCCGTTGCAGAGAGTCGGGGTCGGGTTTCAGCCGTCTGGGGTCGTCGGTACGGCCGTGGATGTGTCCCTCGAAGTACTCGTGGAGGTGGACTCTTCGCAGGTATACAGCCACTGCCTCGGGCGAGTTGTTCGTGGCCACGCCCATGCGGATCCCGGCCTTCGCCAGCCGGCAGACCAGCAGATCGGCGCCGGGGGTGGACGGTGCGATCGCCGCGGCGGCGGCCTCGCCCTCCGCCAGCCGTTCCTCCAGCTCCGCGACCAGGTCGCCGGCGGGGCGGGCTCGGTCCACGGCCCGCAGCACGACCTGTGGATCGACGGACGCGCGGGCCTCCGCCGTGAGCAGTTCTCCGGCGCCACGCAGGGCAACGATGCGGCGCAGTTCCCGGGCCAGAGGGGCCGACGCCTCGTCCGGGAAGAGCCGGCAGAGGGGGCCGTCGAAATCGAAGAGGACGCATCGGCCGGTCGTCACGTGCTGCGCGATCTCACGCAGGGCGCGCGGGTCGTTCAGCTGCCTTCGCTTGGTCTGATCGGCGCGGGTGGCGCGACCTGTGTGGCCCGCGCGACCGGTATGGCTGCCGCCACCGGCACGGCCCGCATGGCCGGCGTGAGGTCGTTGCTCAGCCCGATTGCCCTGAGCCGAGTCGGCCTCGTCGGCCCGCGTCACAACATCCCGTCGCTCCGGCCGTTCCAGTCCTTCAGGTCGCTCGCGTCGTTCAGGTCGTTCCATCGTCATCAGCCCAGGCGTGCCATCGAGCGAGCGAGCCGCGACGTTTCTGTCGTGCCAGCTGCGCAGCGCCTTCACCGCACGGTCCAGGTCCGGCACATCCATGAGCTGCAAAGGCTCCCGTGCCAGTCCCATCGCCACGCAGATCCTCCGGCCCGCCTCCCTGAAGTCCACCTCGTCCGGCTGCTCGGGAAGACCGAGTGCCGCGCGCATGACGTCGGGAAACACCGACTGCGCGTATTCGAAGGCCACGTACACGGGCAGATCGTCGTCGAGACCCTCGGTCAGCTCGTCGTATCCGGCACGCCGCATGGCCTTGGCCCACAGCTCCGTCATGTGGTCCCGCTCCTGCTTTCCGTACCCCATGCGCACCAGGTGCGTCGCGAGTTCGTGAAGAGGGTCGCCGTATATCGCCAGCTCCCAGTCGATGACGGCGAGTCGGCGGTTGCGCATGACCACGTTGGCCCGGTGCACATCGGTGTGGAGGAGGCGAAACGGGCGCGAGGTGAGTCCGGTGTGGTCCCGCTTGAAGGTCGCCATCGCGTCCTCGGGGATCAGGACATCGTCGAAGAGGGAGCCGAAACGGTCGCGGTTGGCCCGGTGCACCCGCTCCTCGGTGAAATCGACCAGCCAGTGCAGGAATCTCTGGCTGTCGCCGTCGTCCGGCCAGTCGGCGGGGCGAGGCGGCAGTTCGGCGACCGGAATCCCGGCGGTCCTGACGAAGAAGTCCGCGAACGCACCCATCAGGTCGTCGTCCACGTCCCCGTCGGGAATCTCTTCGCTGAGCGCCTTGCCCCTCCGATAGGCGTGCAGGGAACCGTCTCCGAAATCGGCCAGGCAGCGCGGTACCTCACGCAAATGGCGGGAGACGACCCGCAGCACCTCGGCCTCGCTCGGCCAGATGCGCGGCACCACCTCCACCCTGTCCTTCAGCGGCACCCTCAGCTTGGCCCGGGCGAACGGCACGGTGCCCAGTAGCAGGGCGAGTCCGATGCCGAGCGGCAGGATGTAGTTGATGTTGTGATGGCCCCCCAGCACTTCCCCGCTTCCGCGCACCCTTCTGGATTCCGCGAGTCGGCGGACGAGCGCCTGGTGCGCTCTGCGGGGCAGAGGGGACGGCATGGTCGCAGAATCTAGCGCCTTACACCCGGCCCACCACTCACCGGGTCGGGTATGTCAAGTCGGCTGCCACGCCTGCCCGGTGTTGGCCGCCTCCTGTTCCCGCACGTCCGAGCGGCGGTGCGTCCCCTGAACGGAGCAGACTCCCCATCTCCTGAACCGCACCTGCGACACAACCCGTTCGGAGTCGCATGGAGCCATATGCGCGCGAGTGTCCGCTTGTCGCTAGACCTTCAGGTAGTCGGGTTCCACGGATTCCCACAACGCGTCGAACCAGGTCTGAAAACCGTCGACGAACTGCTCGTCCCGAGGGCCGTACTCCTTGTTGAAGGCGAAGAGCGGAGAGCGCGCGCCCGACGCGTCCCTGAGCCACATCCGCTCCCCATCGATGTCCTCTTCCCGCTTCGTGACCGTGTAGTGCGCGAAGAGAACCTCGGTCGCGTTCAGCACATAGACCTTGTGGTAGGGCGTGTTGTCCACTACGCGGAAACTGAGCGAGGTGGGGATCCCGTACCGGTTCTTCAGCCGCCGAAAATGCTGGCTGAGCACCTCGGTCTGGGAGGCGTGCTGTGTCATCGAACGGTCGTGCACGACGGCATCGACCCTCTCGTCGTGCCCCCAGCCGGCGGCCGGCGCGGGGTAGAGCAGTCTCAGCTCCTTGCTCGGCAGCACGATGCGGGCCGTGACCGACTCGGGGCGCACGATCTCCTGCTCGATCAGACGCATGGGAGCGTCCATCGACAGCATCAGCGTCTCCGCGGTGAGACAGGCCGCGTCCAACCGCACATCCGGCACCGCGAACGCGGCCTCCAGGCGTGGCGCGAGCCCGACCAGGGTCGGCTGGGGCTCCGGCTCGGCACCGACGTCCGACGGCTTGGCCACGGTGGGGGAAGTACCCCGGGTGACATTGCTGAGCAGACCCTCCGCCTGGAGGACGTTGAGAGCCTGGCGCACGGCTCCCCGCTCCACCCCGAACTCCTTGGCCAGCGCAGCCTGGGTCGGCAACTTGGTACCCGGACTCAACTCGCCGCCGCGAATGCGCTTCCGCAGGTCGTCGGCGATCTCCTCGTGCGAGTGCTTTCTGCTGCCATTCACCGCAACGTTCTCCTGGGTCTCAACCTCGCGCCAAGTCAGGACAACTCTACGTTGGTTGGCAACCAACTCGCCCTACTTCGAGAGCAGGTTCCAGACGGAGTCGAACCAGGACTGCATGCTCGCCACGAAGGCGCTTCCTTCGGAGTCCGGGTCGCCGTCGCTGATGTGGAACGTGAGGGGCGCCCCAAGTCCCAGGACGTCGATCGCCTCGATCTCGTTGCCGTCGTCGAGACAGACCTGCCGCTGTACCACCTCGTATGGGGCGAAGAGTGCTTCGGTGCCACTGAGCAGGTAGAGCTTGAAGACGGGTGTCAGGAGTGTGTGGCGTACCTCCAGGCTCACGAACGGGACCAGGGCCTCTGCGCGAAGGTCCCGCAGGGCATGCCGCAAAGACGCCAGATGTCGGCCCTTGATCTCCCGTAGGCGCCATTGGAGGCGTGGGTCGTCAGGATCGTCCCTGGCTCGCGGATACGGGAGGCTCACTTCCTCGGACGGCAGCAGTACGCGCAGGGCGATCCGCTCCGGCGCCATCAGCCCGCCCCGGATCCGTTCCGCCTGAAGGCGCAGATGCAGGTCGAGGGACTCGGCCGTGAACGTGAAGACGTCGAGAGTGACTTCGGGCTGCTCGAACGCCCGGCCGATGAACTCCCCCAGGCTCAGGGCGCGGCCTCGGGCCGTACAGCGCGAGCTCCCGGTCGATCGCGAGGCTCGGATCACACGCGATCCGCTGCCTTGCCGGGACTCGATCCAGCCATCGGAGCGCAGTTCTCTCAGTGCTCGCTGGACAGTGTCCCTCGAGACCTCGAATTCCTCGGCCAGTTCGCGCTGTGGCGGCAGCGTGGATCCCAGCGGATAGGTCCCCTCAGTGATGCGTGACCGAAACGCGTCCAGGACCCCCAGGAGCTCTCTCACGCACTCACCCCGCAGGGCGCAGCAGACGGAGCACCTGTTCCAGGGACGACACCGTGTACGCGGCCCCGGACGCCCGAAGCGACTGCTCCTTGCGGTCGTTGCGCGCGTACCCCAAGAAGGCCACGCCGGCTTCCTCGGCCGCCTCGAAGTCGGAAGGGGCGTCGCCGATCATCAGTGCCTGGGACGGATCGGCGCCCATCGCATTCAGCGCCCGGTTCAGGCAGTGGGGGTTCGGCTTCATGAGCGTCAGGTCCTGGGTGCGGCCGTAGATGTGCGGCGCGAAACACTCGGTGAGGCCACGGGTCCGCAGGTACCGGTCTGCCACCCGTGCGGAGTTGTTGGTGGTGATGGCCAACCGGGCGCCCACCGCGGCCCACGTCCTGATCAGCGGATCCGCGTAGGCGGTGGGCATCGCGGTGGCCACCGCCTTTAGTTCGTGCTGGGTGAGACGGCGCTCCAGCTCGAACACCAGGTCGCTGGCGGGACGTCTGCGATCGACCGCGCGGACGACGACGTGCGGGTCCGGATTCACCCGCTCGTCGGCCGTGAGCAACTCGCGCAGGCCCATGCCCTCGATCCACGCGACCAGCTCCTGGGCCACGTCCTCCGCCGAGTGCCCCGCGAACAGCCGGCAGATCGGCCCGTCGAAGTCGAAGAGCACGAACCGTGCGCTCTTGATCAGTTTCCGGAGGGATTCGGTCTGTTCCGCCACCGGATCAGTCTGCGTCGCCGTATCAGAAGTCACTAGGAGAGTGTCAGGTCCGTGGTGATGGTTTCCCAGAGGGCGTCGAACCACTTCTGGGATTCCTCCACAAAGGCGGCGTCCCGCTGGCCGGCTCGCTTCTCGAAGGAGAAGAGGAGCGATCTGGAGCCGAAGGTGTCGTACATCTCCAGGACTCCGCTGTCCACGGTCTCCTCGCGCCTGGTGATCATGTAGTACGCGATCAGCGCCTCCGACTCGTTGAGCACGTACAGCTTCACCGGTGGAGTGAAAGGCAGTGCGCGGAAGGTCACTCGGACGTCGATGCCATGGGAAGAGCGCAGGGCCTGGAGGTTGTGGCGCAGGACGTGGCCCTGGGCGTTGCGCTGGTCCAGCCAGCGCTTGTGGACCGGGTCGTCCTCTCCGTGTCCCTCCACCGGGACGGGGAACGCCAGGGTGATGTCCCGGGAGGGCAGCAGAATCCGCACGTCGATCGACTGGGGGTGGATCCTGCCCTCGTGGATCATGCGGACCGGTTCACCGAGGGCCAGCATCAGGGTCTCCGCGGTGAGGCCGACGGCGTCCACGCGGACGTGCGGTGCGGAGAAGGCCTCGGTGAGCCGCGGCGCCAGCCCCACCATCGTCGGCTGGGGTTCGTCCCGCGTCGGCGCCGGCTCCGCGACCCGCGGGGGGCTCCCCTTACTGACGTTACTGAGGAGGCCGTCTGCCTGGAGGGTACGCAGGGCTTGCCGCACGGTGCCGCGTTCAACGCCGAATTCCGCTGCCAACTCGGCCTGGGTGGGCAGGCGGTCTCCCGCCTTCAGGTCACCGCTGCGGATCCGGTCCCGCAGGGCGTCGGCGATCTCCTGCGGCGAGAGCCTTCTGTTGCCGTTCACTGCGACGTTCTCCTGGGTCACGACCAAACGCTACAACTTTGCTCCATCTGGCGGGAGTTGTTTGAAAGTTGTTTATAACATGGGACCAAGTGGGGACAACATAAGTGGAGTTGGTTACCAACTTGGCCAAGATGGCGGAAGTTTTGCCTCCCCTCGCCAATCCGTGGCACGTACCACCCGAGCAGGTCGCGAACAGCAGGAAGAAGCAGGAGGAACCACCATGCCCGTCATAGCCCTCCTCTCCGCCGTCTTCGTCGTCGGCTTCGAGCAGCTCGTCCAATGGCAGTACGGTCCTATAGGCATCGTCGGACTGCTGCTGCTCAGCATCGGGATCAAGGCCAAGAGTCCTGCCTGCAGCTCCATCGGGGCGGTCATGCTCGCCCTGATGGTCGCCGGACCCGCCCTGTGAGCTGGGCAGCCTCCCGCCCGAGACGCCTCTGTACAGCCCAGGAGGCCATCAGTTCGTGAACAGCAACTCCGAGCTGATGGTCTCCCACAGCGCGTTGAACCACAGGTGGGACTGCTCCACGAACGTCGTGTCCCGCAGCCCGGCGCCCTGGGTGAAGGGGAAGAGCATGGACTGCGTGCCCTGGACGTCGTACATCTCCAGGTACACATCGTCGATCTCCTGCTCGCGCTTGGCGAGGGTGTAGTACGCGAAGAGAGCCTCGGCGCCGTTGAGCAGATACAGCTTCACGGGTGGCGTGAAGGGAAGCGCGCGGAAGGTGACGTTCACGTCGATGCCGTGCGTGGAGCGCAGAGTCAGCAGGTTGTGGCGCAGCACCTGGGCCTGGGCGTTGCGGTTGGCCAGCCAGTTGCGCTGGAGGCGGCCGTCCTCGGCAGAGTCGACGGGGGCCGGGAAGGCAAGGTCGATGTCACTGCTCGGCAGCAGCAGGCGAACGTCCACCCTGGCCGGTTTTATACGCCCCGCGTGAATCTGACGGAGGGGCTCACCGATGGCAAGTGTCAGCGAGATGGACGTCAGACACAGCGCGTCTATCTCCACATGAGGGGCCGCGAAGGCGGCCGCTATCCGCGCGCCGAGCGCCACCGTGGTGGGCTGCGGCGGGGCTTCGGGGCCGGTCAGAGACCTTTCCGGGGTGTCGGCGACGGTCGCGGGGCTCCCCTTGGACACGTTGACGAGCAGATGCTCCGACTGCAGGATGCGCAGCGCCTGGCGCACGGCGCCGCGCTCGACGCCGAACTCGTCCGCCAGCTTGGCCTGCGTGGGCATGCGCTGGCCCGCCCGCAGCTGACCGGACCTGATCCGACTGCGCAGCTCGTCGGCCACCTCGCGGTGTGACCTCTGTGGCCGTGGTGACCTGTTCCGCCCATTGACGGCGGCGTGTTCCGGGTCCACGACCAAACACTACAACTTCCCGCCATCTTTGGGCAGTTACCTGATAGGTGGTTATGAGTCGACCCAACGCGGAGATAAGTAACAGTGAGTTGGTCACCAACTTGCGCAACATGGTCAAACTTCCCGAGGGTTGGTCGCCAGAGTCGCACCTGTCAGCCAGGTGGACCGGTGGACGGTCCTCAGCGGGGGTCCGCCTCCCCGTCCCGAAGGAGGGACCGTCATGCCGCTCATCGCCCTCGCCGTCGCCGCCCTCGCCATCGGATTCGAACAGCTCATCCAGTGGAAGTACGGGCCGATGGGCATCATCGCGTTCGTCGCGCTGTCCATCGGCCTCAAGGCCAAGAACTCCGTGATCAGCGGCATCGGAGCGGTGATCCTCGTGATGCTGCTCGCCCAGTCCGGCTGACCGGGCGCCATCGTCCGGCAGTCCGGCTGGCCGGGCTCCCTTCCGGAGGGGAGCCGGGAGCTCGGTCAGTCCGCACCACCGCACAGCACAGCCACAACTGAACGCACAGCCACAACTGAATGCGCAGCCACAACTGAATAGCTCGCTACGGATAACGGACCAGGAGTCATCACCCGCACGGAAGGAGTACCGCCGGCCCAGATCAGAAACTGTCCGGGCACCACGGTCGCCCGGACGTGCGGAGCAGGGCGTCGGCAACGGAGGCGGCGCCCTCTCGTTCTTCCCGCACCCGCCCCAGCGCCGCGAGCCGCACCGCCGACTCGTCGCCCAGCCACAACGCCGCCAAGTCGCCCACGTCCAGAGTGAGTTCGGCGCCCTTTGCGTGGTCGTCGCGCAGTCCGCTCCGGCGGGCCCCGCGTCCAGCCGATAGCGCCCGGCGGACAGCCCGTCCTGGTCGGTGACCTCCAGCACCAGGGTCCCGGTCCCTGCGTACGTACGCGCCTCCAGAGCCCGTACGACATCCAGGATCCGCACCCACAGCCAGTCCGCCTGCGTGGTGATGTGGGCGGCGCGCGGGTCCGGCAGGAAGTGCGGCAGCAGGTCGTCCGGGGCCCGCCGGCCGGTCTTGACCCGGGTGATCCAGTCGATCGAGCAGAGGTACTGCCACAGGGCGCGTTCGGCCTCCGGCGTCACCGCGATCAGCCAGTTCACCTCCGCCGTGTTCAGGGGCTGTTTGGCGTCGCCCCAGTTGTCGTCCGACTCGTACGAGACCAGGCCCTCGACCTCGCCGGCCGCCGAGCGGTACACGGCGTAGAACGGCTCCGTCCACGGCGCGCGGTCCAGGCGCAGCACGCCGGTGTTGATCTGCCACCAGCGGTCGGTGCGGCTGACGGCGCCGGGCCGGCTGCGCCTGAACCGGTCGTGCAGTTCGGGGCCGATCTTGCGGACGTCCTCCGCGTCCACGAGGTCTGCTCGACCGCCGCCGGGCGGGCCCGACCAGCGGGGGTCCAGGCCCGCGCGCGGCACGTCGATGGTCCACTCGGTGGTGCTGGTGGCGGGACCGAAGCCGTACCGCCCGTAGATCGGGTACTCCGCGGCGATCAGTGTCGCCACCACGGCGCCCCGCTGCTTCGCCGCCGTGAGGTCGGTCGCCATCATGCGGTGAGGAGGCCGCGGCGGCGGTGGGTGGCGGTGACGGTGACGTTCGAGATGGCGTCGGCGGGGACGAGGGTGCCACCCACCGTGGTGAGGTCTTGGGGGAACGATCGGAAGGTCGCGACGATGGGGGTCCCCCCGCTCGAGCGAAGCCGAGAGTGGGGGAGGGTGCCGTCGAAGGCGCCGAGCGTGCGCTCGGGCACGATGTACGAGCGCCGGTCCGCGAGCTCTCGCTCCGACACTTCCGGCGACCGCAGGAAGCCCGCGTTCAGCGCGCGGATCCAGTCCCGGGTTTCGGGCTCCGTGATCGGGCGTACGTCGATGGTGTCGCGGGCGGTCATGACGCCGCGCCAGGTGGACGACGGTGGGGGTGTCGTGGGGTTTTCGCTCCCCTTCAGGGGCGCGGGAAACTGCGCAATCTTTCAGAGGGGTCCCGGGGCGCAGCCCCCAGGGACGGGACGGGCAGGGGCGGAGGGGGTGAAAGACCCTGCACGCCGCCCCCGCCTCTCCCTGCGCTCAGAACGCCGCCCGGACCTCCCCCACCTCTCGCCCTCCACCCAGCAGCGGCGACCGCCCGATCCGCGACACCACCGGGCCGTCCACGCCCAGCAGGCCCAACCCCCGCGCGAGGACAGGGCCCAGCGCCCGGCCTCCGCCGTCGTCGATCTTGAAGGCGAGGGCGCGCCCGTCCGGGAGGGCGATCGCCTGGACGGCCTCCGCGCCCATCTTGGACAGGGCACCGGGGATCTCGCGCATCAGCCAGGTGTCGGGGCGACGGGTGCCGGCGACGTACTCGGGGTGGGTGCGCATGGCGTCGGCGACGCGGCGTTCGGCGGAGCCGGGGGCGGCGAGGACGAAGGAGCGGAAGGCGCGGGCGAGGCCGGTGAGGGTGATGGCCATGAGGGGCGCCCCGCAGCCGTCGGTGCCGACCGCGGCGACGGACTCCCCGGCTGCCTCCTCGACCACGGAGTGGATCAGCTGCTGGAGGGGGTGTTCGGGGTCGAGGTACGAATCCGTCGGCCAGCCCCGCAGCGCGCACACCGCGAGCATCGCCGCGTGCTTGCCCGAGCAGTTCATGGTGACCCGGTCGCGGACGGAGCCCGCGGCGAGATACGTCTCGGCCTCGGCCGGGTCCAGCGGCAGATCCGGCGGGCACTGCAACTGCCCGGCCGACAACCCGTGCTCATCCAGCATCTTGTGGACGAGATCGCGGTGGAATGTCTCCCCGGAGTGGCTCGCGGCGGCGAGGGCGAGACGCTCTCCGGCCAGGTCGAGGCCCGCGCGCAGCACACCTGCCGCCTGCATGGGCTTGTTCGACGAGCGCGGGAAGACCGGCGCCGTCACCTCACCGAGCGCCAGCTCGACCGACCCGTCCGCGGCCAGCAGCACCAGGCTGCCGCGATGGCGTCCCTCGACGAAGCCGGAACGTACGACCTCGGCGAGGACAGGCGATATGGCGGGCACGGACATCAGGGGTGGCCTTCCGGGGTGGGAGACCCACCCCGGAAGGGGCCCGGGATCGCCGGCGCCGCTTCGTCACATGAGCAGGTCGTCTACTTGCGCTTCGCCTTCACGGTACCTGCGGGCGATCTCGGCGCTGCAATCGTCGGCCGTGCGCTGCAGCTGCTGGCGCCGCCGGGAGACCTGCCGCTCGTACCGGACGAGCCGGCCCATCCCGGCGCCCAACTCCTCGTCCGTGCGGGCTTCCAGGTCGGACAGCTCCACCTCCGCGAGCATGTCCGCGGCCAGCGCCCGGTACTCCTCGCCATGCGGTGTGCCCACTGTCACATGGCGGGCCGACTGGCGGTGCCTGGCAGGCGCGTCCGTCAGGATCTCCGAGAGCCGTTCCACGACCGACGGCTGTCCGGGGCCGACGACCGACAGCTGCCCCGATGCAGGGAACGGCGCCCGTCGCTCGCCGCGACGCGCCAGCTCCGCCCGCAGGATGTCGATACGTCCCTGCAGCAGCCGCCGCACATAGCTGAGGTCGGCCTCGTCGCGCTGGGCGTCCCGGCGCAGTGTCCGCAGCTCGGGCAGCCGGAGCACCGCGAGATCGTGCGGGGGCGGGTCGGCCGACAGCGGGCTGTCGGTGCGCTGCGTCGGCGGCCGGGCCGTCATCCCGCCCGTCCGATCCGCCCGTGGACTCGTACGGGTCAATGACACGGTTCCGGGCGGCTGCCCGCTACTCGGTGTGCTCATGTGCCTCTACCGTCCCCTCGACCGGCGCGGTCCACCCCACGGTTGCACCGCAACACACCGCATCGTGCCACCCCAAGTGGCCGCTATGTGACCGAGTGCCCCCGATCAGCCCCAGATGGGGGGTTAGTGACCCCGGAAATCACGCGAAGGGCCCGCACGGCGCCCCGTCGGCGCCGCACGGCATGATGGTCCGCATGCGTGCGGTGGTGCAGAGAGTGGACGGCGCGAGCGTCGTCGTGGACGGCGAGACGGTCGGCGAGATCAGCGGTGAGGGGTTGTGCGTGCTGGTCGGGGTCACGCACGAGGACACCAAGGAGAAGGCGGGCCAACTCGCCCGCAAACTCTGGTCCCTTCGCATGCTCGCGGACGAGAAGTCCTGCTCCGACATCGACGCGCCGCTGCTCGTGATCAGCCAGTTCACCCTGTACGGCGACGCCCGTAAGGGGCGTCGCCCCACCTGGAACGCCGCAGCCCCGGGCGATGTGGCCGAGCCTCTCGTCGACGAGGTCGTCGCCCGACTGCGCGCGCTGGGTGCGACGGTGGCGACAGGGCGCTTCGGGGCGCAGATGCGGGTGTCCCTGACGAACGACGGGCCCTTCACGGTGCTGCTGGAGATGTGAGCCAGGACGGCCGCAGCCGGGACGGCCGGCTACGGCTCGACCACGACCTCCTGTGCCGCCGCCGTCGTGTCGGCCACCAGCGCCGCATCGACCGGCACGTTTCGCTTCACCAGTGCCAGGGCGATCGGGCCCAGCTCGTGGTGGCGTACGGAGGTGGTGATGAAGCCGATCTTCCGGCCGTCGGGGCCTTCGTCCGCGAGGCGGAGTTCGGTGCCGTGCGGCGGCAGATGGACCTCGCTGCCGTCGAGGTGGAGGAAGACGAGGCGGCGCGGGGGCTTACCCAGGTTCTGGACGCGAGCGACGGTCTCCTGGCCGCGGTAGCAGCCCTTCTGGAGGTGCACCGCGCTGCCGATCCAGCCCAGCTCGTGCGGGATGGTGCGGTGGTCGGTCTCGAAGCCGAGGCGCGGGCGGTGGTGCTCGACGCGCAGGGCCTCGTAGGCCAGCAGTCCGGCCGCGGGGCCGTTCTTCCGCGCGTACGACTCCAGGTCCGTACGCGGGAGGAAGAGGTCACGCCCGTACGGTGTCTCGCGTACGACGACGCCCTCCGGCACCTCGGCGATGGAACCGGCCGGGAGGTGCACGATCGCGAAGTCGGCCGTCCGGTCGGCGACTTCGACCCGGTAGAAGAACTTCATCGACTCCAGGTAGGCGATCAGCGGCTCCTGGGTGCCGGGTTCCACGTGCATCCACACGGTCTCGCCGTCGTCCACGAGATACAGCGCGTGCTCGATGTGGCCGTGCGCGGAGAGGATCAGTGCCTCGGTGGCGCGGCCGGCCGGGAGGTCCGAGACGTGCTGGGTGAGCAGCAGATGCAGCCAGCTGAGCCGGTCCTCACCGGTGACGGTGACGACACCGCGGTGGGAGAGGTCCACGAAGCCGGTGCCGTCGGCGAGGGCACGCTGCTCACGGAACAGATCGCCGTAGTGGGCGGCGACGGCTTCGTCCACGCCCTCGGCGGGAACGGCGCCGGGCAGGGACAGCAGGGGGCTCTTCATATCCACACAGCCTACGACCCAGTAGCTGCCGAATTTATTTCCCGCCAAGCCCGGCCTCCTGGCCCGACACCCCATCTCGGCCGCGCCGCCCCTGCTTCGCGGCCGCGCGGCCCTTACTTCTTGGCCGTGCAGTCCTTGCAGCGGCCGAAGATCGCGAAGTGCTTCATGTCCGTCTCGAAGCCGAAGGTCTCACGGAGCTTCGCCGTGAACTCGGCGGCTACCGAGACATCGGCCTCGATGACGTTCGTGCAGTCGCGGCACACCAGGTGGATGTGGTGGTGCCGGTCGGCCAGGTGGTACGTCGGCGCGCCGTGCCCCAGGTGGGCGTGCGAGACCAGGCCGAGCTCCTCCAGGAGCTCCAGGGTCCGGTAGACCGTGGAAATGTTGACCCCCGACGCCGTCTTCCTCACCTCGATGAGGATGTCGTCGGGGGTCGCGTGTTCCAGGGTGTCCACGGCTTCGAGGACAAGCTGACGCTGCGGCGTCAGCCGGTAGCCGCGCTGCCTCAGGTCGCTCTTCCAGTCGGTGCTCACCACACCTGGAAGTCTAGGACCATTCCGGGTGTTGCCGACCTGATGAACTGCTCGAAGCCCTGGAAGACCTACTTGAAGAACGCGATGCCGTCGTCCGGCATGTCGTCGGGGAGGGCCTTGGCCCAGCGCTCGACGTCCTCCGGGGTGACGACCTTCTTCAGTTGCGCGGACATGTAGGGGCGCAGCTCGACCTCGGGGGTCTGCTTCTCGCCCACCCACATGAGGTCGCTGTTCACATACCCGTACAGCCGCTGGCCGCCGCTGTACGGACCCGAGGCCGCGGTGCGCGCGACCGTGTCCGTGGCCAGGTCGATCTGCGGCTTCTTGTCGGCCAGCGTGCCATACCAGACCTCGACGACACCGTCGTCGCGGGTCATGACGACCTCCACCTTGCGGTTGTCGTCGATGCGCCAGAAGCCGGACTCGGTCTCCAGCGGCCTGACCTTGTTCCCGTCCGCGTCCAGCACCCAGGTGTGCGAGTGGTACTCCAGGAAGTCCCGCCCGTCGTGGGTGAAGGTGACTTCCTGCCCGAAGTTGCACTTCTCGGAGCCGGGGAAGTCGTGGACGCCCGCCCCTGCCCAGTTGCCGAGCAGGAAGGCGAGGGGAACCAGGTCCTTGTGGAGGTCGGACGGGATCTCGATCATGAGCTCGGAAATTCCTTGATGGGGGTCAGCGCTGGCCCTGGTACAGCTTCTTCACGGTCAGCCCGGCGAAGGCGAGCACGCCTACGCAGACCAGGACCAGCAGGGTTTCGAAGAAGATCTCCACGGGTGCTCCTCGGATGAGCGGGGGTTGCGGTGTACACAAGAGCCGGACCCCACTCTAGTCGGGTGGGGCCCGGCCCTCTCTTTCAGGTGCACCCTGGCGGGCTCAGCCGAGCAGCTCGCTCTGCAGGATCACCGTCTGCTGGAACGGGACCGCCTGCGCGGTGCCCTTCCGTGACTGGACGATCACGGCGATGGTGTCCCCCGCCGAGAGGTACGACTGCCGGACCTGTTCGGCGCCGTACGGCTTGCTCTCCACGTACGCGAAACGCGTGATGTCGTCCACCGCGGCGCGTTCGGGGAACCTCTCGTCCCGCTCGGTCAGCGCCGCGCCGCGCACCGCGTACTGCGGGGAGTCGTAGTTCGCCAGGTCGCTGCTGACCAGATCGTCCGCGACGGCCGCGGTGTCGAACTGCAGCAGGTAGATCCGCGTGTGCGTACCGTCCTCGGTGGTCCAGCCGCGTGCGGCGATGTGCCGCAGACCGGAGTCGGTCAGCAACTGCCCGACAGTCTCCCGGTCGGCCTTCTCGGCGTACTCCGCCAGGAAGGTCTTGCTCGCCAGCCAGCCGTCCTCGCCGCGCAGCGCCGCGTCGGCCTTCGCCCCCCTGGGGGCGGGGAGGACCAGCTTGCGCAGGTCGGCGTAGTGGGCGCCGGCCTTGTTCGACTCGGCCATCGGTCCCGGGCTGCCCGAGGGCAGCGGTGGCTTGGTGATCGTCGGGTAGTCCCAGCGCCCGTCCGACTCCGTCGCCAGACCCGGTACGTCGGTGCGTTCCATCCGCGTGATGCCGTACGCGGCCGACGTGCCGACCGCGCCGAAGACCACCACGGCAGCCGTCCAGCGCAGCACGGCACGCAGGACGCGACGGTCCTTCTTGACGCGCGGAGTCGGCTCGGCGACCAGGACGGGCGGGGCCGCCGCGGGCATCGGTGGCACCGGAGGCAGGACGGCCTGCGGCTCCATCGGTGTCGTCTGCTCGGTCATACCGCCTCCCCCGGCTCGACGATGCGGTCGAGCTGCTCGCGCAGGAGCGCCGCGACCCCCTTGGTGTTCAATGGCTTGGCCGCCTCCGCGGTGACGCTGACCAGCACGTTCCCCTCGTAGGCGGAGCAGATCATCATGTCGAGCTTCTCCTCCTTGTCCTTGGGCGGAAGGAAGCACTTGGCGTTCTTGTGGCCCTCGATCTTCGGCCCGCTGCGGAAGATCGAGAGAGCGTCGAAGAACTCGTTCTGGAAGGTCGACATGTTCCGGACCGCCGTCTTGTCCTCCATCTGCATGAGCTCGACGCTCACGGTGAAGGCCCTCTCGGCGTAGAGCGTGGAGTCGCTCGCGTTCGACGTGCTCAGGTAACTGCGCATCACCATGCCCTTGGTGTGCTGCTTGTCGATCTCCTTCTCCAGCCGCCGCCTCTGGGAGCGGGGCAGATCGCTGATCGACTCCTTGCGCAGGGCGGCGGCCTCGCCCCCGCTGAGCGCGGCGTCGGAGCCGAACTCGGCGATGTCCGGGCCCCTGCTCCAGCCGTCGGCCTCGTACGGCACGAGCATGGCGGCGAGCTCCGAGGCCGCCTTCGCCTTCTTGGCGTCCTCCTTCGCGGCCTTGGGGAGCTTCCAGACGGGCGCGCCCGCGTCCCGGTCGGCGTCCTGGACGGTCACGACGGTGTAGCCGGCGCCACCGATGACGGCACCGACGAGCAGGACGGAACCGGCGATGGCGGCGATACGGCCGCGCCGAACGGGCTTCTTCGGAGCGGCTTCGGACACGGGCTCCTGAACGGAATCCACGGGAGCCAAGGGCTCCACAGCCTGCGCGGCCTGCACGGGCTCCACGGGCTCCACAGCCTGCGCGGCCTGCACGGGCTCCACGGGCTCCACAGCCTGCGTGGCCTCCACGGGCTCCACGGGCTCGACCGGCTGTACAGGCTCAACGGCCTGCGCGGGCTCCGTCGGCCTCACGGGCTCCACCGGCTCCGGTGTTGTCGATTGCTCGGTGGTCACAGCCGCTCCATCTGCCGCTTGGCCAGGTCCATGATCTTCGCCTTGGAGATCGGCTTGGTGTCGTTCACCCAGATCTCCACGGCGATGTCACCGCGCCGGGCCTGCGCCTCGGCCTCGTACATCGGCAGATAGCCGGCCTTCGTGCGGGGCTTGGTGTGGACGTACGCCATGCCGTCACCCGTGCCGGGGATGTCCCAGCTGCGGGTGCCGTCCTCGTCGACCGCCCAGTAGTGGCCGTCGTCGGCCGCTTCGACCGCGCCGAGGTTTTCCTCCTGGCGGTACTGGACGAGCCGGATCTCGACGCTGTACGTGTTCCCGACGCGCCATCCGGTGACGGCCGTGCGACGGAATTCGTCGCCGACCAGATCCCTGAAGGCACCGGCCGGTTTCGTGAACGACTCCGCGTACTCGCCGATGTCCATCCAGCCGTCGTCGCTCAGCCAGTCGGCCTCCCGCGTCCCCTTCGGCCGCTTGATCAGCAGCTTGCGCAGGTCGCCATCGGTCTTCACCCGGTGGTCCTGTGCGGCCGACAGAGGCTCGGGGCCCGCGCCCTTGGCCTGCGCGACCACCGGCTGCGACAGCGACGGCAGCTTGGTGGGCTCACGGTCGGCCTGCACCAGATAACCGGCGCAGGTACCGGCGACGAGCCCGAGCACGGCGGCCGTGGCGATCAGCAGCGTCGTACGGCCACGTCGACGTACGCGCACTTCCGGCACTTCCGGCGCTTCAGGCACTTTCGGCTCTTCAGATACTTCAGGCGCTTCCGACCCTTCGGGCACTTCCAGTACTCGAGGTACTTCAGGTACCTCGGGTCTTTCAGGCCTTTCAGATGCTTCAGGTGTTTCCGAGACTTCCAAGACGTCCCCCCACGGAACGTGAAGCGCGGATTCCGTATCCGCGCGCACAGGAGACCCATGACCACCGCATGGAGTTGCACGAGAGTTCATTACGATTCGGACTACCATTCGGGCATGGCGAAGAAGCTCGTGATCAAGGTGACGGCTGGGGCCGATGCTCCGGAGCGCTGCTCACAGGCGTTCACCGTCGCGGCGGTGGCCGTGGCCAGTGGCGTCGACGTCTCCCTGTGGCTGACCGGCGAGTCCTCGTGGTTCGCGCTGCCGGGCCGGGCCGCCGAGTTCGAGCTTCCGCACGCGGCGCCGCTGCCCGACCTGATCGACTCGATCCTGGCGGCCGGCCGCATCACCCTGTGCACGCAGTGCGCGGCCCGGCGCGAGATCACGGAGAAGGACGTCCTGAAGGGCGTACGCATCGCGGGCGCACAGGTTTTCGTGCAGGAGGCGATGGGGGACGAGACGCAGGCGCTCGTCTACTGACCCGCCGACCGCTCGTCTACCGACCCGCCGACCGCTCGTCCAGGGAGTTGCTCTGACGTGCGTGACGCCTCAGGCGCTTCGGAGGTTTCTCGTGCGTGTGCACCCACAGGCAGAACGGGTGCCCCGCCGGGTCGAGGAAGACCCGTACATGCTCCTGGGGCTGGAACTCGGCGAGCCTGGCCCCCTCGGAGAGGGCACGCGCGGTCTCGGCCGCCAGATCGTCGACCTCGATGTCGAGGTGCAGCATCATCCGCTGCTCGCCCGGTCCCGCGGGCCACACGGGCGGCGTGTACAGCCGCTCGGTCTCGAAGGCGAGCGCGGTGCCGCCGTACGACGGGCCGATGAGCACCCAGTCCGGCTCCTCCGCGCGCACCACGTATCCGAGCAACCGCATGTAGAAGTCGGCCAGCACATGTGCGTCGGGCGCGTCGAACACCACGGTGGACAATCTCGTACGCGACATATGCGCCTTTCTCCCACAGCTCCCGTGCCGTCTGCCGACCCGCCGCCGGCTACTGCCGCCGCTTCTTGCCGTCCAGCTCGTCCCACCACTCGTCGGACTTGGGGTCACCGGACGGGTCGTCCCACCACCGGTCCTCCGGCCCGCGCCGATTGGCCACCATCGCGGCCACCGGCGGAATCACCATGGCCACCACACACATCCCCACGGCCACCGGGATCGACCAGAGCCGCACCACTGCCCAGGCCAGGACGAAGAGCCCGATGCACGTCCCCATCATGGCGAAGTACACGTGACGCCGTCGTGCGTACATACACCCAGCGTAGGCCCGCGAAAGCCCTCGGCGCACGGGCGGAGAGCCTCCGGGCAAGCCGAAGGGCCGCACCCCGATCCGGTAAGCGTCCAACCCCCGGGGGTGCGGCCCTTCAGCCGTTCAGGTGACTGCCGTCAGCGACGGCGGTCCGCCTCTCAGACGGCGATCGCGACCTCGGCGAGGCCGCCCGTCTGGGCGACGACCGTGCGGTCGGCGGTGCCGCCGGGCACCAGGGCCCGCACGGTCCACGTGCCCTCGGCCGCGTAGAAGCGGAACTGTCCGGTGGCCGAGGTCGGGACCTCGGCGGTGAACTCGCCGGTCGAGTCCAGGAGGCGGACGTAACCCGTGACCGGCTCGCCGTCGCGGGTCACCTGGCCCTGGATCGTGGTCTCACCGGGCTTGATCGTCGAGGCGTCGGGGCCGCCGGCCTTCGCTCCACACATATGTCGATTCCGTCCTTCAGTACGTCAGGCCTTGAGGGTTACTTGTTGGCGCCGAGCTCGATCGGGACGCCGACCAGGGAGCCGTACTCGGTCCAGGAGCCGTCGTAGTTCTTGACGTTCTCCACACCGAGCAGCTCGTGCAGCACGAACCAGGTGAGCGCGGAACGCTCACCGATGCGGCAGTACGCGATGGTGTCCTTGGCGAGGTCGACCTGCTCCTCGGCGTAGAGCTCCTTGAGCTCGTCGTCCGACTTGAAGGTGCCGTCGTCGTTGGCGTTCTTCGACCACGGGATGTTGCGCGCGGACGGGACGTGGCCCGGACGCTGCGACTGCTCCTGCGGCAGGTGGGCCGGGGCGAGCAGCTTGCCGCTGAACTCGTCGGGCGACCGCACGTCGACCAGGTTCTGCGAGCCGATCGCGGCGACGACGTCGTCGCGGAAGGCGCGGATCGCCGTGTTCTGGGCCTTGGCCTTGTACTCGGTGGCGGCGCGGTCGGGCAGCTGCGAGCCGTCGACCAGGTCGCGGGAGTCGAGCTCCCACTTCTTGCGGCCGCCGTCGAGGAGCTTCACGTTCTCGTGGCCGTAGAGCTTGAAGTACCAGTAGGCGTACGAGGCGAACCAGTTGTTGTTGCCGCCGTAGAGGACGACGAGAGTGTCGTTGCCGATGCCCTTCGACGAGAGGAGCTTCTCGAAGCCCTCCTGGTCGATGAAGTCACGGCGGACCGGGTCCTGGAGGTCCTTGGTCCAGTCGATCCGGATGGCGTTCTTGATGTGGTTCTTCTCGTACGCGGACGTGTCCTCGTCGACCTCGACGACGGCCACGTTCGGGTCGTCCAGGTGGTCCTGGACCCAGTCGGCGTCTACCAGGACGTCGCTGCGGCTCATGCTCGTTCTCCTCCGGGGCAGTTGCGGCGGGGCGGTGCGTTGAAGAGGGGTGCGCGGTCATGCCGGTGACGGCTGCCTGGCGCAGGGGTGGCCCCGGCAAGAGAGGTCCAGGGGCCCGGCTCGCGGAAGTACGAACGCTTCCGCTCAGAAGGTGCGACAGAGCATGGCGGCGACGCGGCACAGGTCTACTGCCCGCCGCTTCGTGAGATCCGCCTGTCGCTTCATGCGTCCGATCGTAGGGACGGACAGGCGGGCATGTCACCGGTGTGTCGTATATTGAGACGCGATCGCCCGTGATGTGAGATGCGATAAACGTCGAGGCCGCGCCCGCCCGGTTTCCGAGGCTCGTTTTCCGTCGTCACACCGATAGCGCATCTGCGGTACGGACGAGGCCGTCTCGCTCTTCGGACAATCGGTCCTCCACAGGCCCCCCCGGCCCGTGCCGGTGCCTACCCGACCAGCTTGACGTCCGAACCCTTCACCGAGATGTCGACGCCGCTCTTCGCCGCCTCGACCTTGTCGAGCTGGATGCCGCCGGGCAGTTCGTCGATCTTCTGCTGGAAGTCGGTGATCGCGCGGATCCGGCCCTCGGCGAGCTCGACACCCAGCTTGGGCAGGGAGTCGGCGTGCACCTTCACGGTGTCGCCCGAGACGCTGACGGAGCTGAGCACGGAGACCGGCTGGGGCAGCTTGGTGCCGAGGACGGTGGCCTCGATCGTGACCTTGATCTTGCCGTTGCCGCCGTCGGAGAGGCCGATCACCCGCGCACTGACACCCGAGGCGACCTGGGTGGGCTCGGCCTTGGCGGCCTTCAGCAGCTCGGCGTACGAGATGGACGCGGTGCCGGTGGCGCTGTCCGCGGTGGCGGAGCTGTAGTCGCCGTTGAAGACGACGCCGTGCATCTCGGCGCTGAGGTCGTCGATACGGATCGTGGAGGCGGCGGCCCCTGTGCCGCCCGTCGAGGCCTCGTAGTTCTTGATGCCGATCTTCACGTCGTCGAGCTCGCCGCCGGCGACCTGGGTGAGGAAGGGGAAGCCCTCGATGGACACGTCGGGGGTGCTGGCCAGCCCCTCGGTGCTCTTGATCCGGTCGGCCGCCTTGTCCTCCGCGAACCCGACCGCCACCCGGTCCGCGATCACGAACAGGCCGCCCAGGACGACGGCGACGATCAGGATGATTCGCAGTGCGCGCATGCTCGGTGTTTCCCCCACCTCGGCAGACCCGGTCTCAACGACCGAGTGGCCGTCAATTCGCGAGCCTAACCCCGAAGGGCCCCCGTGTCGGGGGCCCTTCGGGCTGCTTGTCGATCAGCTGTGACGAACCGCGCCGCTGGGCCCTGTCGTCAGAACTCCCGCCTTCCCCGCTCTCCGGGCGGACGACGCAAGTTCGACGACCGGGCCTAGCCGAGCGCGCGGCCCAGCAGGTAGACCGCCGGGGCCGCGGTGGCCAGCGGAAGGGCCACGCCCGCGGTGAAGTGGACGAAACGGGACGGGTAGTCGTAGCTCGCGACCCGGTGGCCGACCAGCGCGCAGACGCCCGCCCCGAGGCCGAGGAAGGCGCCCCGCGACCCGAAGTCCGTCATCCCGCCGACCGCGATGCCGGCGCCCGCGGCGGCCAGCAGCGCGACCACCACGGAGGCCGCCGTGGGCAGCGGCAGCGCACGGGCGAGGATCGCCACGGCGACGGCGGCCGCGCCCACCGTGACGGCGTCCGGCTCCGCGGCGAGGTGCCCGGCCGCGACGATCGCCAGCGCGGCCGAGGCGACGGTCGCCATCAGGCCGTACATCCGGGTGTCCGGGTCGGCGTGGCTGCGCAGTTGCAGGACGAGGGTGAGCAGGACCCATACGCCCAGGGTGCCGAGGATCGCGGCGGGCGCGTTCTCCCGGCCGGTCGCGAGCAGTGCCGCGTCCGCGGTCACCGCGCCGAGGAACGCCAGCGCGATGCCCTGCCGGGCGGGCCACATCCCGTTCAGCCGGAACCATCCCGCCGCCGTGACGGCCTGCAGCAGCACGAGGGGTACGACGAGTGCGTACTCCCCGACCGCCGCCGCACCGGACAGCAGCAGCCCCAGCCCCGCCGTGAGCGCGGCCGGCTGCATCCCGGGCTCGATGATCGGCGACCGTCCCTCGGCACGTGCACGCTGGGCGTCGGTGATGCGGGGGTTGCCGGTGATGGTGGGGGGGCCGTAGCCGGGGGCAGGCTCGGCAACGGGGACGGACGGCTCCTGGGGGCTGCTGCTCCCCGTCCGGGCTGTCGTCCCTCCCCCGGCGCCTGAAGGCCCCGGGGGGACCCCCGGGCCGGACGCGTGGGCAAAGCCACCGTCGCCGGGCGCCGGGTAACCGGGTCCGTAAGCAGGACCGGCAACCCCGGTCCACTGGGAAGCAGGCGCCTCCGGCGGCAGGGGCTGACCGACGGTGCCGTAAGGAGACGGCTCGGCATACCCCTGCGAAGGCAGATACGCCGTGTCCGCCGCGGAGACCGGCGCCTGCGCCTGCGTCTCCCAGGTCTGCCCCTCCCACTGCTGGGTGTACTGCTGCCACTCGGGCTGCTGCGGATGTTGCTGGGGCTGCTGGGGCTGCTGGGGCTGCTGATATGGGTCGTACCCCTCGTACGGCGGCTCGTACGGGGGCTCATACGGCTGGTTGCTCATCGTCTCGCTCACCCTCCTGCGAACGGCGGGAGCACCTCGACCGTGCCGCCCTCGGCCAGCCGTACCGTCTCATGCCCGCGGGTCCCCACGGGATCACCGTCGATGAGGAAGGAGCATCGCCGCAGGACGCTGACGAGTTCGCCGGGGTGTCGCTCGCGGGCCGCGTCGAGCGCTTCGGCGAGCGTGCTCGCGTCGTACGGCTCCTCGGCGACGCCTGCCGCGGCCTTGGCGGCGGCCCAGTAACGCACCGTGCCCTTTGCCATCTCGTTCCTCAATCAGTGGATACGTGACCCGGTGGATCGCGTACATCAGTGGATCCGGATCGCGTAGACCGGTGGATCCTGTGAACACCGTCAGGCTAGCCCGCGTGCGCGGCCGCCCAGTCCCCGATCCGGGCGAGCAGCTCGTCGTCGGCCGCGTTCTCGGCATGGCCCATGCCGTGCTCCAGCCACAGCTCGGCGTGGTCCCCGGAGGCCTCGGCCAGCATCCGCGGGTGGTCCACCGGGAAATAGCCGTCCTGGTCGCCGTGGACGATCAGCAGCGGGGTGGGCGCGATGAGGGGGACCGACTCGACGGGGGAGGCGGGCACCGGGTCCCACTCGCGGTGCTGGATCCGCGTCCGCAGCCCGTAGCGGCCCACGGTCCGTCCCACCGGCCGGGTTACCAGCCAGTGCACCCGCCGCATAGGGGCAGTGCCCCGGTAGTACCAACGGGCCGGTGCGCTCACCGAAACCACCGCGTCCGCCTGCGCTTCCGTGCGCCCCTCATGCTCCGAACCGGCCACTCGGTGCAGCGCCGCGTGCCGCAGCACCACCGAGCCGCCCATCGAGAACCCGACGGTGGCGACCCTCTGGTGCCCCAGCTCCCGCGCCCACGCCACCGCGGCCGCCAGGTCGTGCACCTCCCGGTCGCCGACCGTCGAGCGGCCGCCGGAGGCCCCGTGACCACGGAAGGAGAAGGTCACCACCGCCGCGTTCCGCCCGAGGACACCCGCCGCGCGGCGCACGTGCGGGCGCTCCAGGTCACCCGTGAAACCGTGCGCGACAACGATCGCGAGGTCGCCGGAAGGCCCCGTTCCAGGGTCGTACGCCGCATCGATCGTCACCCCGTCGACCGTGCGCAGAAACGTCCGCATCGGGGTGCGGGGCGCCGTCTCACGGTGTGGACTATTGGAAGATCGCGTCACATGACCTGCCGGGCCTGAGCTCATGTGGGCTATTCTGCTGGGAAGAGGACTCGGGCAACGTAGCCCCCGGGTCCTTTTGTGCTTTCGGAAGGGTTGTATACGAAGCGGGAAACCGCAGGTGTACGGGGCCTTGAATGCACAGCGGATCCCAGGGGCGCGGGAGCCGCATGTACAGAGCAGTGCCGCAAACGTCCTCGCAGGGACCGAGGAGGAACCAGACGTTATGGGCGAGCGAACCGTGCACGAACGTAGGACGACCCAGGCAGGTGGGGCGCGATGAGTTCTCTGCTGCTCCTGACCAATGCCCTTCAACCATCGACGGAGGTGCTTCCCGCCCTCGGCCTGCTCCTGCACAACGTGCGAGTGGCTCCGGCGGAAGGCCCCGCTCTCGTCGACACCCCGGGTGCCGACGTCATCCTGATCGACGGGCGCCGTGACCTCCCGCAGGTCCGCAGCCTGTGCCAGCTGCTGCGCTCCACGGGCCCCGGCTGTCCCCTCATCCTCGTCGTCACCGAAGGCGGCCTCGCCGCCGTCACGGCCGACTGGGGCATCGACGACGTACTCCTGGACACGGCCGGTCCTGCCGAGGTCGAGGCCCGCCTCCGGCTCGCCATGGGCCGCCAGCAGATCGTCAACGACGACTCCCCCATGGAGATCCGCAACGGCGATCTCTCCGTGGACGAGGCGACGTACAGCGCCAAGCTCAAGGGCCGGGTCCTCGACCTGACCTTCAAGGAGTTCGAGCTCCTGAAGTACCTCGCGCAGCACCCGGGCCGCGTGTTCACCCGCGCCCAGCTGCTCCAGGAGGTCTGGGGCTACGACTACTTCGGTGGCACGCGGACCGTCGATGTCCACGTACGACGACTGCGCGCGAAGCTCGGACCCGAGCACGAGTCGCTCATCGGAACCGTGCGGAACGTCGGTTATCGATTCGTTACTCCCGAGAAGGTGGACCGCGCCGCCGAAGGGGCGAGGGCCAAGGCCGCCCAGCCAAAGCCGGATGATGCGGACGAGACGGCGCACCTGGACGCGGTCGACGCGGTGGAGGCCGCACCGGAGGCAGAGGAAGCCGCCGTACGCCCTGCCCAGAGGTAGGTCCATCCGCGTAGACTCCGCGCGTGGCCAAGGTGACTAGGGATGATGTGGCGCGGCTGGCGGGTACTTCCACCGCCGTCGTCAGCTATGTCATCAACAACGGACCGAGGCCGGTTGCCCCGGCCACGCGCGAGCGCGTTCTCGCCGCGATCAAGGAGCTGGGGTACCGGCCCGACCGGGTCGCCCAGGCCATGGCGTCGCGGCGGACCGAGCTCATAGGCCTGATCATCCCGGATGCGCGCCAGCCGTTCTTCGGCGAGATGGCGCACGCGGTGGAACAGGCCGCCGCCGAGCGCGGGAAAATGGTGCTCGTCGGCAACACCGACTACATCGCCGAGCGCGAGGTCCATTATCTGCGGGCCTTCCTCGGCATGCGGGTCTCCGGGCTGATCCTGGTCAGCCACGCGTTGAACGACAACGCGGCCGCCGAGATCGACGCCTGGGACGCCCGCGTGGTGCTGCTGCACGAGCGGCCCGAGGCGATCGACGATGTCGCGGTCGTCACGGACGACCTCGGCGGCGCCCAGCTCGCCGTCCGCCACCTCCTGGAGCACGGCTACGAGTACGTCGCCTGTCTCGGCGGTACCGCGGAGACGCCCGCCGTCGGCGACCCGGTCTCCGACCACGTCGAGGGCTGGCGGCGCGCGATGCAGGAGGCCGGGATCTCCACGGAAGGGCGCCTCTTCGAGGCGCCGTACAACCGCTACGACGCGTATCAGGTCGCCCTGGGGCTGCTCGCCGGGCCGGATCGGCCGCCGGCCATCTTCTGCTCCACGGACGACCAGGCGATCGGTCTGCTGCGGGCCGCGCGCGAGCTGCGCATCGACGTGCCCGGGGAGCTGGCCGTCGCCGGCTTCGACGACGTCAAGGAAGCCGCGCTGACGGACCCGCCTTTGACAACGATTGCATCGGACCGGTCGGCCATGGCGCGCTCCGCGGTCGACCTCGTGCTCGACGACGGGTTGCGGGTCGCCGGGTCCCGGCGTGAACGGTTGAAGCTGTTTCCGTCCCGGCTGGTTGTGCGGCGATCCTGCGGTTGTGAGTAGCCGCGGGCCCGATGTGGTCGCCCGCGCCCACGCGGCGGAGCCGCATATGTCACAGCCCCGCGCCTCTGAAGAAACGCCCCGGCCCCCAGGGCCGGGGCGTTTCTTCGGATGCCCTAGAACAGCAGGTTGTACTGGTTGAAGCCGGTGCCCAGGCTCTTCCGTGAGCCGAAGAGGCTGCTGGACGCCTTGTTCGTGCCCGGGTAGAGCCAGAGCGTGCCGCCGGAGTCGCGGGTGATGACGTCGGCGATACCGTCGCCCGTCACGTCGCCGTTGGAGACGTACGAGGTGAAGTTCCAGCCCGTACGCGCCTGGATCCGTGCCGACCAGGGGGTGTGCTCCTGCTGGGTGCCCCGGTAGAGATACAGGACGCCGGAGCTGTTGCGGACCAGCAGGTCGGCGCGGCCGTCACCGGACAGGTCGCCGTGGCCGAAGATCTTGACGTTCTTCCAGGCCTTGTCGACGACCTTGACGCGGGCGTAGAACTGGCCGTTGCCCTTGCCCGGGTAGAGGTAGACCGAGCCGTCGGAGTCCACCGCGACGAGGTCGGGGCGGGCGTCACCGGTCATGTCGCCGGGAATGGCGTACGACTTGTAGCCGCCCCACACCGAGCTGATCTGCATCCACTCGAACTCACCGCTGGAGTGGTTCAGGTAGCTGCGGTACAGCTTGCCGTCACCCTTGTCGCGGACGATCAGGTCCTGGTAGAAGTCCCGGTCGAGGTCGGCCTGCAGACCCCAGCTGATGCCCTGCCAGCCGGTGCCCTGGAAGGCGCGCTGCGCGAGCGAGGTGCCCTTGCTGTCCTGCTCGAACAGGCCACCGGAGGGCGTACGGGCCAGGATGTCGGCCTTGCCGTCGAAGGACAGGTCGGTGTCGTCGATGCGCGGCTGGGCCGCCCAGGTGTACGAGGACACCTTGGTGAAGACCGGGTAGGCGCCCTTGGCCGTGCAGCCCGAGACGCCCCACGAGACGATGCCGACGACCTTGCCGCCGACGATCACCGGGCCGCCGGAGTCACCGTTGCATGGGCTCTTGGTGCCCTCGTCGGTGCCGGTGGCCGGGGTGCCCGCACAGAACATCGAGCCCTCGACGAAGTCGTCCTCGCCGAGGACCGTCTGCATCGCGGAGTTGCAGGTGGCGTCGGACTGCACCGGCAGGTCGACCTTGCGCAGCGTGGCCGACAGGTCGGCGCCCTCGGCACCGGAGGTCAGGCCCCAGCCGTAGACGGTGGCGGTCTTGCCGGCGGCGTAGGACGCGGAGTCGCCGGCGGCCACCAGGCGTGTCCACTGCTGCTCCAGCGGGCGGTCCAGGGTGAGGACCGCGATGTCGTTCTGGATGGTCGTGGAGTTGTAGCGCGGGTGGTTCCACTGGCGCCAGACGCCCGCGACGGTGCCGTTGGTGTCGTCGTACAGGTTGGCGGTGCCGGCCACGACGGCGCCGTTCTTCACCCAGTCCAGGCCCGCGACGCAGTGGGCCGCCGTCAGGACCTTGTTCGGGGCCACGAGGGTGCCGCCGCAGAAGTAGCCCGCGCCGCTGGTGTCGTCGTAGTAGGCGAGCTGGACCATCCACGGGGCGGAGGAGATCGCCGTCTCGCTGCCGCCGATGATGAAGGGCGTCTTCTTGGGGGTCGTCTCCGGGGTCGCCTGGTCCTTGGCGGCCTCGATGACCCGGTTGCGCAGTTCTTTGTCCGAGGCGGTGGGCGCGGGGTTCACCGACTGGGCGACGCCGGCGTCGGGCAGTGCGGACGGGTCGTCCGCCGCCGCCGCGGGCTGCGCCGCGAGGGCGCCGGCGCAGGTCAGCGCCAGCGCGAGGGCGGCCGCGGGCAACGCCGTGACAGGGCGTCTCAGGCGGCCGCGCAGGGCAGGTATCACTCAGGGCTCCTGGTGTGCGTGGGTGCGTGTGGTGTCGTTCCGTGTCGTGAGAGGCCCGAGAAGGGCATACGACGCACCCGCCCGATCGACGACAGCAATCGCTTGCACACGCGTGTAACGCGCTCGCCATTGCCTGCATCGATTCAGGCGTAACCGCGGAGCCCCCCTCCGGCGCGGAGATCGTAGGCCTCGGGCGCCCCTCCACACACGGGCTTCACAGCAGACAGACAAGTGTTCGTCCGCCGCGTTCCCCGCCCTCACCCCACCGCAACCCTCCGTTTCCCGGGCCCGAGCGCCTTTATATCGGGCATACGAGGTTCTGTCGGGCTTCTCAGCGGGCACTCAGGGAGCTCTCATGATCGGGGGACAGTCTTTTTCCATGACCGAGAGCTTCCGCCGCAGCGGCGAGTACGAGCACCCCCAGCAGGACGGCCAGTCCGGGTACGTCCAGGGCGACCAGCAGCCCGCGTACCCCCGGCAGCAGCACGCCTCCTCCCCCGTGAACCCCGAGTGGCCTCCCCCGCCGGCGTACCAGCCGGCCGCACCGGTCGCCGTGGAGCCGGGTACCACCGTGTGGCCGGGCTCCGGTGAGGGCGGCAACGGTGGCGAGGGCCAGGGCGGCGGAAGCTACGCGGGATACCCCGAGCCGGACGCCGGCTCCACCGCGGTGCTCGCCGCGGCCCTCGTCCAGGAGAACCCCGCGCACGCTCCGGCCAAGAAGCGCGCGAAGGGCCCGCTGGCCCTGCTCGCCGCCGTGGCGATAGTCGCCGCGGCCATCGGAGGCGGTACGGCGTACGGCATCCAGGAGCTGACCGGGAAGGACACCACGTCGAGCAGCACCAGCACCAACGTGGTGCCGACGGCGAAGAAGGGCACCGTCGCCGGGGTCGCCCAGGCGGTCAGCCCCAGCATCGTCGAGATCAGTGCGACCTCGAACGCCGGTTCGTCCACCGGCTCGGGCGTGATCATCTCCTCGAGCGGCGAGATCATCACCAACAACCACGTCGTCTCGGGCGCCTCCGAGATCAAGGTGCAGCTGAGCAACGGCAAGTCGTACACCGCGAACGTCGTCGGCACCGACAGCAAGAAGGACCTCGCCCTGATCAAGCTGGAGAGCGCGCCCTCCGGCCTGAAGGTCGCCACGCTCGGCAACTCCGACGGCGTACAGGTCGGCGACGACGTCGTCGCGATCGGCTCCCCCGAGGGCCTGACCGGCACCGTCACCAGCGGCATCGTCTCGGCCCTCGACCGTGACGTGACCGTCTCCACGGACGAGAGCCAGGGCCGGCAGCAACAGCAGGGCGGCGGCAACGGCCAGTGGCCGTTCTCCTTCGGCGGCCAGGAGTTCAACGGCGACACCGGTTCGTCGACGACGACCTACAAGGCCATCCAGACCGACGCCTCGCTCAACCCGGGCAACTCCGGCGGCGCGCTGATCGATATGAACGGCAACATCATCGGCATCAACTCCGCGATGTACTCCGCCGCTTCGGACTCGTCCTCGTCGAGCGCCGGCAGCGTCGGCCTCGGCTTCGCCATCCCGATCAACACCGTGAAGTCCGACCTGGCCTCTCTGCGGGCCGGCGGCTCCGACAGCTGACACCCGGAGGTTCACATGATCACGCGCGTCTCCCACATCATCACCGACAGCGACCCGGCCGGTTTCGTCCTGGCCCTGGAAGTGGCACACGAACTGCACGCCCCGGCCGCACGGACCCCGGAGGTCGCCGTCCCGCAGCTGATGGGACTGCGTATGTCCGCCGAGCACCCCCACCGCCGCAAGGTTCCGCTGCGTCGGCTCACCGCGCTCAGCACGCTGCCGACCTGAGCCGGTCCTCCCCGCTCGAGCCGGTCACTCCCCGGCTGAGCCGCTCCGGCCGCGCCCTCAAACGTGCGAGGCTGAATGGCGTCAGCCTCACCGTCCCACCGCACCCGAGGAACTCCCGACCATGAGCCCCGCCGAAGGCGACCGTGAATCCCAGCGCATCCTGATCGTCGACGACGAGCCGGCCGTACGCGAAGCACTCCAGCGCAGCCTCGCCTTCGAGGGGTACGACACCGAGGTCGCGGTCGACGGCGCGGACGCGCTGGAGAAGGCGACGGCCTACCAGCCCGACCTGGTCGTCCTGGACATCCAGATGCCCCGCATGGACGGCCTGACGGCGGCCCGCCGGATGCGCGGCGCGGGCACGACCACGCCGATCCTGATGCTCACCGCCCGCGACACCGTGGGCGACCGCGTCACCGGCCTGGACGCCGGCGCCGACGACTACCTCGTCAAGCCCTTCGAACTCGACGAGCTCTTCGCCCGCGTCCGGGCCCTGCTGCGGCGCAGTTCCTACGCCGCCGCGGCGGTCGGCACGCAGGAGGACGACGCGCTCATCTTCGGCGACCTGCGCATGGACCTGGCGACCCGCGAGGTCACGCGGGCCGGACGCCCCGTGGAGCTGACCCGCACGGAATTCACCCTCCTGGAGATGTTCCTGGCCCACCCGCGCCAGGTCCTCACCCGCGAGCAGATCCTCAAGGCGGTCTGGGGCTTCGACTTCGAGCCCTCCTCCAACTCCCTCGACGTGTACGTCATGTACCTGCGCCGCAAGACCGAGGCGGGCGGCGAGCCGCGCCTGGTCCACACGGTGCGGGGCGTGGGGTACGTCCTGCGCTCGGGCGGCGCGGAGTGATCCGCAGGTTCAGGTCACTCCCGCTGCGATCGCGACTGGCGTTGCTCGTCGCCGCAGCGGTGGCGTTCGCGGTGGCGGCTGTTTCGATGACGTGCTGGTTCATCGTGCAGAAGAAGTTGTACTCCGAGGTCGACAACCAGTTGCAGTCACAGGCGACCCATCCGCAGGGCGGCAAACTCCTCGACACCATCAACAATTGCGGCCAGTCGTCCGACCAGTCCGACGAATCGTCGACGGATCAGGGCGGCTTCCGTGCGGGGACCGAGTACTACCTCCAGGTGGTCAAGGCGAACGGCGAGTCCTGCGTCGCCTCGATGTCACCCGGCACGGTCAAGATCACCAGCAGTGACACCGACCTGGCCAAGAAGCCGGACCGCGGCATCTTCCGCAATGGCACGGACACCGAGGGCAACCCCGTACGGGTACTGACGGTCCCCCTGCTGATCAGCGAACCCGGCGGCGGCAACCCGACGGTGTTCCCCGATGCCGTGATCCAGTTCGCCTTTCCCCTCAAGGGCACCAACTCCACCCTCAACGAACTGGCCCTGCTCCTCCTCCTCGTCGGCGGCGTCGGAGTGGTGGGCGCCGGAGCCGCAGGTCTCGCCGTGGCCCGAGCGGGCCTGCGCCCCGTCGACAAGCTCACCGAGACCGTGGAACACGTGGCCCGCACCGAGGACCTCACCGTTCGTATCCCGGTCGAGGGCGACGACGAGATCGCGCGCCTGTCCGAGTCCTTCAACTCGATGACCTCCGCGCTCGCCAGCTCCCGCGACCTGCAGCAGCAGCTCATCGCCGACGCCGGTCATGAACTCCGTACCCCGCTCACCTCCCTCCGTACGAACATCGAACTCCTCAGCCGCAGCGAGGAAATGGGCCGCCCGATCCCCCCGGCCGACCGCAAGGCGCTGCTCGCATCGGTCACCGCCCAGATGACCGAGCTGGCCGCCCTGATCGGCGATCTGCAGACGCTGTCGCGGTCGGACGCGGGCCAGCCGGCGGACCGTGCCGAGGTGGTCGCGCTGCAGGACACCGTCGAGGCTGCCCTGCGCCGTGCGCGGCTGCGCGGGCCGGAGTTGACGATCACGGCGGATGTGCAGCCCTGGTTCGTACGGGCGGAGCCGTCGGCGCTGGAGCGGGCGATCGTGAACATCCTCGACAACGCGGTGAAGTTCAGCCCCGAGGGCGGCACGATCGACGTCGTGCTCAAGGACGGCGAACTCACCGTCCGCGACCACGGCCCCGGTATCCCCAGCGAGGAACTGCCGCACGTCTTCGACCGCTTCTGGCGCTCCCCGTCGGCGCGCGCCCTGCCGGGCTCCGGCCTGGGCCTGTCCATCGTGGCCCGCACGGTGCAGCAGTCGGGAGGCGAGGTGTCCCTGACCCCCGCCGCGGGCGGCGGGACGGTGGCGACGCTCCGCCTGCCGGGCGCGCCGACCGCGCCGCCCGAGGCGCCGTAGCGGGCCCTTCCCGGCCCCGGTCGGCCTCAGCCCGCCTGGGACCGTGACGGCGTCTGCTTGATGTCGTCGACCACCGCACGGTTCAGGATGGCGCTGGTGAAGGTCACCGTGCCGGGCTTGATCAGGGCCTCCACTCCGGTGTTCCGCTTCACCTGGACCGAGCGCTCGCCCAGGAAGACATGGCTCTTCCTGTCGAAGATCCATTCCTCGCGCTCACCGCTGGTCTCGTCGAGCCGGGCCACCGCCACCCCGCGCCGGCCCACCGCGTCCACCGCGTCATCGACGACGACCACGCCGGGGATCTTCGCGGCGGCCTTGAACAGCGCCGGGTACAGGTCCGCCGGCGGGTAGCTCTCGCCGAGCAGGTCGCCGATGGTCGTGAACGCCTCCTGGTCGGGCGAGTTGCCCTGCCCCTTCGTCTCCTTGTAGATCTTGGCCAGCAGCGCGTCGGGATCGGTGGTCAGCTTGGCCAGGTAGTCGTACGACGGACCGTTCAGGTTCGCCTTCGGGGTGTTGCCCTGCTCGTCCGGCAGGCTCAGGGTCTCGCCCTCGGGGCTGTCGTTGACGGCCGGGTCGATCAGCCAGCCCTTGGTGCCGTCCGGGGACTTCCACATCTGTCGGCGGTGCAGCGCGTGGCCGGCCAGGGTCGTCTTGTCGTCGACGGACTTCAGGAAGCTGTCGGCCGTCTTGGACTCGATGTAGATGTACTGGCCGGGCTTGACCGTCGGATGGTCCCCTTCGGCGGCCGCCAGCGAGATCTGGTCGAGGAGCTGCGGCACACCCTTGGTGGTCGCGGCACCTACCTGGGTGGTCAGGGCGGGTCCGGTGGCCACACCGCCGCCGGCCTCGACCCCGCCGCCATTGCCGGACGTCACCACCCCGGCCACGACCGCCGCGGCCACGGCGGCGGCCATCGCGGGCAGCACGATCGCCGGGCGCGGCAGCCGGAAGCGCCGGTTCTTGGCCGGAGCCGTGCGCTCGTCCTGCTGCTGGAGTTCGTGGATCTGGGCCATCATGCGCTCCTTGTGGAACCGGTGACGGTCCGCAGGCAGGTCGCGCGTCGTCCGGTCGAAGAGCTGTGCGCCCTCTTCCCACTCGGCAGGGCTCTGCCGGGACGTGTTCGCGTTCATCGGTTTCCTTCCTGTGCGGGCCGGATCGCGTGTGCGTGATCGCCTCTTGTCTGTCGGCCGGGGCGGACGCCTTCCCGATTTCCGCGAACTTTCCTGAACTCCGACTCGCCTGTGGGGCGGGCCAGTTCGGCTTCGGCGAGCGCGCGCAGCTTCTTGCGGGCCCGGGAGAGCCGGGAGGCGACCGTGCCCACCGGAACCCCGAGCGCCTCCGCCGCGGCCTCGTAGTCCAGGCCCTCTCCCAGGCAGAGCGCGATGACCTCGCGCTCCGGTCTGCGCAGCGCCGCGAGCGCGGTGAGCGCCGTCGCGAGGCGCCGCCGACCGTCGACCCGGTCGGCCACCTCCTCGGCGTGGTCGGGCACCGACAGCTCGGCCGCCGCGGCAACGCCGGCCGCCGCCCGGTACCGCCGGTTGCTCCGGTATTGGTTGCGCGCGGTGTTGGTGGCGATGCCCAGCAGCCAGGGCCGCAGCGAGCCGCCCTCCGGGTCGACCTTGTCGCGCAGCCGCCATGCCTCCATGAAGGTCGCCGCCATCACGTCCTCGGCCGTCGACCAGTCGGCGGTCAGCCGGAAGGCATGGTTGTAGACCGCGCGGGCGTAGCTGTCGTAGAGCTCGGCGAACGCGCTCGATTCCCCGGCCCGTACCCGGGTTCGCATATGAGTGCTCACCTTCATGAGCTGTCCGGCACCGTGCACGGCCTTCCCGTGATCTGCGTCACACGCCTTCTCCACCGCGTCCGCACGCCGCACGGCAACCAATCAGCCACCCGTGACGACTGCACCATGCCTCTCCCTCCACAGACATGGAACGGACCCCACACGTGAGTGACATCCGCAAGGCACGCCACCGCAGACGGAAGGCCGCACTGTACGTCGGCGTCCCCCTGGCCCTGACCGCCGCCGGAGCCATGGCGTACGGCGCCGCCTTCGGCATCTTCGGGGAGGACGCGAAGCCCCGGGCGTCGGCCGCGAGCGCCGCTCCCGCCTGGGCCACGGCCACCGCCGACGGCTTCGCGTCGGTCGACGCGCGGGGGCAGCACGGCACCTACGGCGGCCGGGACGGCAGAACCGTCACCGTGAAGACGCTCACCGACCTGGAGAAGTATGCGACGTCGTCCGACCCGTACGTCATCGTCGTCGCCGCGGCCATCACCATGGACCCGGTGGGCAAGGAGAACGATCATCGGCTCCGGCAGCTCGGGCCAGATCGTCGGCGGCGGCTTCTTCCTCGGCCAGGGTGTGCACAACGTCATCATCCGCAACCTGACGATCCGGGACGCGTACCAGGGCGTCTGGAACGACAAGGAGCACGACTACGACGGCATCCAGATGGACGGCGCCCACCACGTCTGGATCGACCACAACGACATCCGGCACATGGCCGACGGCCTCATCGACAGCCGCAAGGACACCACGTACCTGACGGTCTCGTACAACAAGCTCAGCAACGAACAAGGCGTTCGGCATCGGCGCTACACACTCGACAAGGCGGCCGACCTGCCCGCACTGCTCAGGACCGCCGCCGGGCCGCAGAGCTCACTCGGTACGGCCACCACCACCGCCGCGGCCACCACCCTCACCGTGGCCAAGGACGGCACCGGTCAGTACAGGACCGTCCAGGCCGCCGTCGACGCCGTCCCCGCCAACAACACCGCGCGCGTCGTGATCTCCGTCGAACCGGGCACGTACCGCGAGACGGTCAAGGTCCCCTCGAACAAGCCGCACGTCACCATCCGGGGCACCGGCGGCAGCCGCAAGGACACGGTGATCGTCTACGACAACGCGGCCGGTACGAAGAAGGCGGACGGCACGACGTACGGCACCAACCGCTCCACCGTCAACGGCGACGTGGACGCGAAGAGCTTCTTCCTCGGCCGCAACTGGCACCCGAGCGGCAGCACCACCGTCGACCCGCAGACCATCGTCCGCAACTCCACGCTCAGCGCCGCGATCAAGTCGACCCCCTGGTCCGACATGGGCGGGTTCTCGTGGAAGGACGACCGGTTCGCCGAGTACAAGAACACCGGCGCGGGCGCGGGCGCCGCGAGCAGCGACCGTCCGCAGCTGGCCGACGCGCAGGCGGCGGGCCAGTCGGTCGCGGCATGGCTCGGCGACTGGACGCCCACCGCCTCCTGACCCCCCGGGAGGCCGGGGGGCCTCCCGGGGAAGCCGGGGTTTCCCCGGTCGGGGAGGCTGGGCGCCGGACACCGCCCAGCCTCCCCACGCGCCTCTCCGAGCCGAGGAGGCACATACAGTCGGTTCAGCTCGATCGTGTGATGGTCGGCTTGTGGACTTGCGGCGCCCTGGGACGGCCGGCGTACCGTCGCTGTGCGATCTGGGACAACGGGTGCGGTGCCAGCGTGCGGGGCCCCTCCTCCACCGGAGCGATGGTTCAGGGCCTCCCCGTCGCCTTTGGCCACACCCACTTGGCCAGGTCGTGAGGAACTCCGCCCACCCGGCTCGGACCACGGACAGGATCCGTGTCGCCGCCCGGGATGCGAAAGCGGACGACCAGTGCGCTCAAGACCGTTCGGGGCGTGCCAGTGTGCGGACTCACTGCCGCTCACTGCTCAGGAACGGTACGAGACCGTCCTCGCCGGGGGCGGTCGCGAGGTCCTCGATCTCGCGGGCGGGCCCGACGTGGGGACCGCCCCCGGCAGCGCGCTCTCCTTCGACGTCGCCATGGACCCGCGCACCCGCACGGTCACCCGCGCCGACCGCCCCCTCGACCTCACCAGGACCGAGTACGCGTTGCTGGAGTACCTGCTGCGGCACCCGGCCAGGGTCCTCAGCCGGGCCCAGATCCTCAAGGAGGTCTGGCGCTTCGACTTCGAGCCGACGTCCAACACGCTGGATGTGTACGTGATGTATCTGCGCCGCAAGCTGGAGAGCCACGGCGGTCCGCGGCTGATCCACACCGTGCGGGGCCTGGGCTACACGCTCCGCCCCGCCAGGTAGCCGAGGCCGAGCTCCGCCGTCGGCGTCGCGAGCCGCGCGTAGGCCCCTCCGTACGCCATCAGCTCGTCGTGCGTGCCCGCCTCCACCAGCCGTCCGCCGTCCACGACGAGGATGCGGTCCGCGTCGGGCGCCAGCGACAGATCGTGCGTGATCATGATGGTCGTACGGCCCGCCATCAGCCGGCGCAGCGGCTGCACCACGCGGCGCGCGGCGACCGCGTCGAGACCGGCCGTGGGCTCGTCGAGGACGAGGACGGGGGCGCCGCGCAGCATGGCGCGGGCGATGGCGATCCGCTGGAGCTGACCACCGGAGAGCGTGGCCGTGCCGGGCGCGATCTCGGTGTCGTACCCGTCCGGAAGGGCGCTGATGAAGTCGTGCGCGACGGCGTCCCGCGCGGCCCGCTCGATCTCGGCATCCGTCGCTCCCGGCCGTCCGCACTCGATGTTCTCGCGGATGGTGCCGTGCAGGATGAGGGTCTCCTGGGGCAGCAGCGCGACGTTCTCGCGCAGGAACTCCAGGGGTACGTCGGTCAGCGGGACGCCGTCGAGGCAGATCACGCCGGCCGTGGGGTCGTAGAAGCGGGTGAGGAGTTTGGAGAGGGTGGACTTTCCGGCGCCGCTGGTTCCGGTGACGATGACGAGTTCGCCCGGTCCTGCCGTGAAGGTCACGTCGTGCAGAGAGTCGCGCCCGGCGCCTGGGTAGCGGAACGACGTGCCGTGGAAGCCGACCCAGCCGCGCACGGGCCATGCCCGCACCGGGTCGGCGGGGTCGCTGACGGCGGGCTCGGCGTCCAGGATCTCCTGGAGCCGCTCGGCGCCGGCGGTGGCGGCGGTGAGAGTGAGACCGAGCTGCCCGAGATTGCGGATCGGCGGGTAGAGATAGCCGAGGAAGGCAGCGAAGGCGAGCAACTGGCCCAGTGACATCCGCCCTTGGGAGATCTCCCAGGCACCCAGCCCGATCACCGCGAGCACGCACACCGTCTCGACGACCTCGACGAACTGCTCGTACATCTCGCTCGCCCGCGCCCCGCGCACGGACGCCCGCATCCAGGCGCGCGCCTCCCGGTCGAGCCGCTTCTCCTCGGCGCGGCGACGGTTGTACGCCTGCGTCAGCACCACGTTGCCGAGCGATTCCTCGACGACGGAGGTGATCGCGCCGTCGGCGGCCCGCTCCTCCTGGGAGGCGGTCCTGATCCGCCCGGAGAAACGGCGGGCGGCGACGAGGAAGAGGGGAGCGAGGACGAAGGTGGCGAGCGCGAGGTCCCAGCGCAGCCAGAGGGCCGCGGCGGCGTAGAAGACCGCGGAGAAGGCGGCGGAGACCGTCCCGACGACCCCGGACACGACCATCTGCTCGATGGCCTCGACGTCACCGGTGAGACGTTCGACCAGATCACCCTGGCGGTGCTTCTGGAAGAAGTGCGGAGGCAGATCCTGGACGTGCCGGAACACCCCCGCGCGAAGCCGCAGGACGAATCTCTCGGCGGTCCACACGGCGAGCGAGTTGCCGAGATACCCGACGAGCGCGCCGAGCACGGCGACACCGAGCCAGGCGCCGGCGGGCCCCCAGAACGCCGCGAGCGAACCGGCCTTCAGGGCATGGTCGGTGAGCTGCGCGAAAAGCAGGATCGAGGCCGTCTCGGCGAGCGCGGCCACGACCACACAGCCGATGATCACCACGAGCCACTTACGGTCTCCGCGCGTCAGCGGCCAAAAGCGAGCGAAGGCCTGAGGGACTTCTCGCATGCCAACTCCCTTCTTACGGTTCGGAACACGGCCGAGGCGGGGCCACCGGAACAATTCCGGGGCCCCGCCTCGTAGCGGCTGTTAGCGGCCCTGACGGCCCACCGGGCGCGGCTTCGGAGCGTCGGCCTTCTTCGGCGCGGGCTTGCCGGCGCACTTGGGGGCCGGGGCAGGCTTGCGGGTCTTCTTCACCGGGGCGATCTTGTGGAAGCTCATGAGTGTCCCTCTCTCTGCTCTCTGCTGCGGTAGGTCTGCTGGTTACTTGTTGCCGACCGGGCGGCGGGCAGCGGGCTTCTTCGGCGCCGGCTTGGCGGGCTTGTGCGCCTTCTTCGCGGCGGGAGCGGCCTTGTGCTGCTTCTTGACCGGGGCGATCTTGTGGAAGCTCATGGGGGTTCTCCTTCTTCCCAGTGGGTGAATTCCCTTTGCCGTTTGCGCTGTTCGCTTTCGACATGGAAAACACTACGGGACACCGAACCCGGAAATCGCCAATTCTGCTGAGACCTCGATGAATTGCAGCTGAAAGAAATACTTAGCGAAGCCGCGGAACCGACTTGCCACTCACACAGAATTTATGACGACCCTCACCTGGAACTTACCGAGGTAATGCAAAGGCTGATTCACCCGGTCGGTGTTCCGTCAACGGCCGATCGTCAGAGCCGATCCCGTCATCCGCACCCGGATCCCGTCCTTCTCCACACGGACGTCGCGCAGCCGCAGGTCGCCGTCCTTCGGATGCGGCAGGCGGAATCCCAGGGACAGCTGGTCCACGAGAACGGGCCGGGTGAGCCGGGAGAGACCGTCGAGGAGGGCCGGGTCCAGGCCGAAGCGCTTCAGGAGCGCCGGGTGGGCGCTCGCCACGTCGAGGAGGTTCACGCGCATCGCCCGGCGGGCGAACCTCGCCGAACCCGTCAGCGAGGCGAGCTCGGTGTCGTCGCGCAGCGCCTCCCGCACCGCCGCGTCCGGCACCCCGAGGCGGCGCACGATCGACGGGACGGAGAGCAGGGCCCTCGCCTTGCCGGTCTCCTTGCCGAGGCGCGCCACGGAGCGCGCGGTGAGGTGCAGACCCTCCGAGGCGCGGACGCCCGGCCGGTAGGTGGCCAAGTCGCCGATGTCCAGGCGCATTCCGTCGATCCGCGTCGAGATGCCGCGCTCACCGTCGCGGCCGATGCGGGCGTCGGCCCGGAGTTTCAGATCGTGTCCGGCGACGGGCAGCGTGCCGCGCGCCCGTACCCGGTCGCCGCCGTGTCCCGTGAACGTCACCTGGGACGCGCCGAGTTCCCGGTTCAGGTCGTCGAAGGAGAGCAGCACCTCACCGTGCAGTGCGGGGATACGGGCACCGCGTACGGCGGTGGGGCCGTCGCCGCCGTCGAGCCGTACATGCGTCGCCGTCGCCGACACCTGCGCCAGCGAGACCCGGTCGGCCGCCACGTCCGGCACGGTCACCTTCACGGAGTCCAGCCGGTGGTCGGCGAGTTGGGTGAGGAAGGGGAAGCCCCCGATCTCGACCTCGGGCGCGGCGGCCAGGTGCAATTGGTCCTTGAGTTTGCCGGCCGCCTCGTGCTCGGCGTACAGCAGCGCCCAGCGGTCGGCGAGCGTGAGGAACGCGGCGAGGGACAGGACGAGGACGGCGGCTTTCATCGCGAACGGCAGTCCGGCGAAGCGTTTTTTGCCGCGTCGGCTGCCCCGGCGGTGGTTGGGCGGAGCCCAGTCCTCCTCCGGCGCCTCCTCCGGCTCGTCCTCGTGGAGGAACTCCTCCAGCGGACCGTCGTCCAGAGCGGCGAGCTCTTCGTAGGGGTTCGTATAGGGATGCGTTGTTATGCGGTGGGGGGTACGCATCGTCTCATCCGACCATGCGTACCGCCCCTGTCCGCAAGCGCAACCGCTCGTATGCGATCTAC
This sequence comes from Streptomyces sp. NPDC050564, assembly GCF_044457265.1. NCBI lineage: Bacteria > Bacillati > Actinomycetota > Actinomycetes > Kitasatosporales > Streptomycetaceae > Streptomyces > Streptomyces sp. NPDC050564. Next base: position 169,622 of record NZ_JBITGS010000019.1, read on the forward strand.
TTCACGATCTCCACGGCACGATCTCTACTTCACGATCGTGATCCGGTCCGCCGCGGGCACCGGATACGGCGTCGCCGCCGAGGAGTTGGCCGTCAGGTAGGACCCGAAGGCCGCCAGGTCGTCGCCGCCGACGACCATGTTCGTGCCCTTGCCGAGTTCGGCGAAGCCGTCGCCGCCGCCCGCGAGGAAGGAGTTCATCGCGACGCGGTAGGTGGCGGTGGGATCGATGGCGGAGCCGTTGAGCTTGACGGAGTCCGCGACCACGCGGGCGGCGCCCGTCTTCGTCAGGTCCAGCGTGTAGGTGAGGCCCGAGGAGATCTGGAGGATCTTCGGCGCCGCCTCGTTCGTGCCGCTGACCTGCTGCTGGAGTGCGGTGATCAGCTGGGCACCGGTGAGGTTCACCAGATTGACCGTGTTGGAGAAGGGCTGGACCGTGTAGGCCTCCCCGTACGTCACCACGCCGTCACCCTCGCTGCCGCTCGCGGTGTAGGTGAGCCCGGCGCGGATGCCGCCCGGGTTCATCACCGCGAGGTCGGCCTCCGGGTCGACGGACTTGGCGTACGCGAGCTGCGCGTCGGCGATCAGGTCGCCGAGCGGGGACTCGGTGCCGGTGTTGCCGATCTCGCCCGCGATGTAGCCGATGGGGCGCGAGGCGACCGGGGCGGCGAGGGTCTTCCACTTGGTGATCAGGGCCGTCATGTCGGCGGCCTTGGCCACGTCACGGGTGACGACGTGGTTCGCGGACTTCACCGCCGTACGGGCGATGTCGCCGGTCCAGCGGTCGTACGTCAGCGTCGTGTCCGTGTAGAGCCGGCCGAAGGACGAGGCCGACGTCACCATGCGCGGGTTGCCCGCCGGGTCGGGGATGGTGCAGGCGTACGCCTGGTGGGTGTGGCCGGTGACCAGCGCGTCGACGGCCGGGGTGACGTTCTTGGCGATGTCGACGATCGGGCCGGAGATGCCGTCTCCGGCGCCGGGACTGTCGCAGTCGTAGTTGTACGCCGCCGACGCGGGCGCGCCGCCCTCGTGGATCAGCGCGACGATCGACTTCACGCCCTGGCGCTGGAGCACCTTGGCGTACTTGTTGATCGTCTCGACCTCGTCGCCGAACTTCAGGCCCTTGACGCCCTCGGCGGAGACGATGTTCGGGGTGCCTTCGAGGGTCACGCCGATGAAGCCGACCTTGACGCCGTTCTTCTTCCACACCCAGTAGGGCTTGAGGATCGGCTTGCCGGTCTTCTCGTCGGTGACGTTCGCCGCGAGGTAGGGGAAGTTGGCGCCGGTGAACTCCTCGCTGTCGTCGTAACAGCCGTCCTTCGGGTGGCAGCCGCCGTTCTGCAGGCGGGCCAGCTCCTTGGCGCCCTCGTCGAACTCGTGGTTGCCGACGCTCGTCACGTCCAGGTCGAGCTTGTTCAGCGCGTCGATCGTCGGCTCGTCGTGGAAGAGGCCGGAGATCAGCGGGGAGGCGCCGACCATGTCACCGGCGGCGGCCGTGATCGAGTACTTGTTGTTCTTGCGGGCCTCGCGCAGATGCGTGGCGAGGTATTCGACACCGCCCGCGTCGATGGTCTTCGTCGTGCCGTCCGCCTGCAGCTCCGTGACACGGCCCGAGGATCCGGACGGCGGCTCCAGATTGCCGTGCAGGTCGTTGAAGGACAGCAGCTGTACGTCCTGGTAGCGGCCGCTGCCCTGGTGGTGCAGCGGCGTCGCCGTGTCCTGACCCGCGCTCGCGGGCATCGCCGCGGCCAGCGCGCCGACGGTGGCAAGGCCGGCGGCGGCCGCGAGGAGGCGATGGGTACGTCTGTGCCGTGGCGTCGGTGGCATGGGTTCCCCCCTGTGGGATCCGTGGGAGCTGAAAGAGCCGAAAGAACTGGAAGAGCTGGAAGAGCCGGAAGGCTGAACGAGGCGGAGAGCTGTGGAAGCCGTAGGAGCCGTGCGACCACTGCGACTTACCGCGACTTACCGCTTTGCGCGCACTTTAGATTCAACGCGCGTAGCGCAACAGGGGGTTGGGGGTTACCAACAGGTTGCGGTCGAGGGCACTTCGCCATGAAAGGGGCAGGCCTTACCCTCGTAGCCATGACCAGCGACGACAGCGCACTGCCCGCCCTCTCCCGCTCCATCGAGACCTGCTCCGCGCTCTCCCCGGGCCAGGCCGAGGACGTGCTCCAGCTGCTCGCCGAGGCCGCCCGGGCCGATGGGCAGCAGGCGGTGTCCGAGCAGGGGCGGCTGCAGCTCAAGGGCGGCGCCCGGGAGGGCGTACGGCATCTGCTGCTGACCGTCGGCGACCAGCTCATCGGTTACGCGCAGCTGGAGGACACCGACCCGGTGGAGGCCCCGGCCGCCGAGCTGGTCGTGCACCCGGCGCACCGCGGGCACGGGCACGGGCGGGCGCTGGGCTCAGCACTGCTCGCCGAGTCCGGGAAGCGGCTGCGGGTGTGGGCGCACGGCGGGCACTCGGCCGCCCGGCACCTCGCGCAGGTCCTCGGGCTCACTCTCTTCCGCGAACTGCGCCAGATGCGGCGGCCGTTGGCGGACCTCGACCTGCCGGAGCCGAAGCTCCCGAACGGGGTGCACGTCCGCGCCTTCGTGCGGGGCCGGGACGACGCCGCCTGGCTCGCGGTGAACGCCGAGGCCTTCGCCCACCACCCCGAGCAGGGCTCCCTCACCCAGCGCGACCTGGACGACCGGATGGCCGAGCCGTGGTTCGACCCGTCCGGCTTCTTCCTCGCCTTCCGCGAGGGCCGACTCGCCGGCTTCCACTGGACCAAGGTCCACGCCGAGGAGCGGCTGGGCGAGGTGTACGTCCTCGGGGTGCGCCCCGGCGCCCAGGGCGGCGGGCTGGGCAAGGCGCTCACCACGATCGGGCTCCGCCACCTCGCCGCGCAGGGCCTGCCCACCGCGATGCTCTACGTCGACGCCGACAACAAGGCGGCGGTGACCGTGTACGAGCGGCTCGGCTTCGTCACCCACGAGACGGACCTGATGTACCGCACGGAGTCGTAACCGCTCCGCCGGCACCGGCTCGGTGCCTCACGCCGGGTCAGCGATGAGCAAGAGCGGTGATCCGCCGCCTGGGTTCCGCGACGGAGCACACACCCACCACCACCGCCACGACCAAAAGCCCCGCCCAGCGTTCGTGGGCGCCGTCCCAGCGCGGGTCGGCCACCGCCACGAACAGCTCCCACCGTTCCGGGAGCAGCAGGGAACAGGCGAGCACGGCGACCGGCAGGCCGGCCGACACCCCGACCCCCGGCTCGGCCACGTCGGAGCACCGCACGGCCAGGGCCGCGGCGGCCAGGGCGAATACGGCGATGACCGCCGCCTCCAGGGTGACCGCGCCCACCGGGGGCCGGGCCTCCCCCGGTACGAGAAGCAGCGCGGTCGTCCACCAGAGCACCGCGAAGGGAGCGACGAGCGCCACCCGCAGACCGATGCGCACCGGTCGCCGGGTCGGCACCGCGGCGGTGGTGTGCCGGGCCGGGTCGTCGAGCAGGAAGGCCAGGCCCAGGCCGAAGGCGAGCGCGGCGGCCCGCAGAAGGCTGAGGCAGAGCCACGCGTCGGGCGGGGACGACAGCAGCCGCGGGCTCCCGGCGAGCAGCAGCCCAAGGGCGCTGCCCGCCGCGAGAGCCCGCCGGGGCAGGGTCCGGGACACCGGGCGCAGCAGGGCTCGGATCACGGGTGCGGTCACTGCTCGCAGCTCTTCGCGTCCCCGGCGCCCGCCGCCGGCACTCCCAGCAGCTGGGCCACCCGAGACGTCGACGTCTTCGCGGAGGTGAGTTCCGCCCAGTGGGCCCGCACCTTGGGGATGACGCTGTAGCGGGGCTTGTGCAGCAACTCCCGTACGATCCTGGTCTGTTCGGCAGTCAGATAGACCGAGTTCGTGGGCGCGAGCGAGATCCCGGAGCCCTTGACGCTGTCGTTGAGGCGGATGTGGCGGAACACGGTCATCGGGTCGGACTCCGAGGCCAGCGCCAGCCACATGATGGTCACCGCGCGGGCGTCGCACCCTTCGCCGCTGGACTCCTCGTCGCCGGCCACCAGGACCGAGGCGACGCCGACCGCGAACTCCGGGATCCGGTTGCCGCCCCACCGCGTGCCGACGGTCACCACGCCGGGCGTGCTGGACGGTTCGAGCGCGGCGTCGCTCTCCAGTCCGTAGCGGGCGTCGACCCGCTGCCGCACGGTCAGCCGCTCGCCCCGGGCCGAGCCGCCCGCGAGGGACTGGACGCGGGCGACGACCTCGGCCCAGTCGGCGGTGCGGCCGGTCCACTCGGGGTAGGCGCAGTAGGTCGACCTGCCGTGCGCGACGCACGACTGCACCTTCTCCGGCGTGACGGACGCCTTGGCGCGGGCCGCGATCAGCCCGGCCGAATCGCCCGGGGACTGCCCGGCGACACCGGTGACCGTGGCGGCGAGGGCGACGGCGGTCAGGGCCTTGACGACACGTGTACGACCGCCGCCGACCAGGACCGCGAGGCACAGCAGCAACACCGTGAGCCCCACCAGATACAGCACGTGCCAGGCGGCCGGGCGGCCCAGCAGCTCGGAGGGGATCGGGTCGGCCCCCTCCTCCGAGACGGCCGGGGACAGCCGGCGCGCCCAGTGCGCGCTGCCCGCGGCGTTGGTCACGAGGACGGTGACGACATAGGCGACGACCACGAAGAGCGGTGCGCCGAAGGTGGAGCGGATCAGCCGTGCGAGCAGGACGCCGAGGGCGCCGGACAGGAGGATCGCCAGCGGGCCCACGGCCAGTTCGGCGGGCGAGCCGTGGCCGACCGCGCCCGGCTTCAGCGCCGCCCAGGTGAACTGGAGGACGACGACCAGCGCCGTGCCGGCGGCGAAGGGCACGACGGACAGCGCGTGCGCCACCGTCCGCCGCCACGGCTCCATGACCAGCACGTCGAAGTGCCGGTCGGTGCCCTGCCTGCGGGAGCGCAGCACGGCGCGGTTGACGCAGACGAACAGCGCGATGCCGAGGAGCAACGGGCCGGTCTGGGTGGACCGGTCGACGTCCTGGAGGACCGGGTAGTCGTCCATGCCTTCGCGGCCGTTGAACATCGTCCAGCCGGTGTAGCCGACGTACAGCGCGAAGAAGACGAACACCGGTATCTGCAGGAGCAGTTCGCGTGCCTCGAAGCGGGCGAGGGCGAGCACGGCGGCCGTCCTGGACCCCTGTCCCCGAGCAGGCGGCTCCACCCCCGTGGGAGCCGCCTGCTCGACCGTGCCGGTGGTGGTGCCGCTCATGCCGCCCTACCTTCTTGAGTGCGTCCCATGAGTTCGCGACTCTGGGACTGCGCGACCGCCAGCCCTACCAGGCTCGGCCGCCTCTTCATCTCGTGGCTTGACAGAAGCATTAGGCAGCCACCTCCGCGGACTCGCCGTCGAGCGTGAGCAAGTAGCCGTCCTCCAGGGTCGGTTCGAGGAGGTCGGCGCCCTCGGGCGGGTCGCCGACGTTACGGAAGGAGCCCGTGCCCGTACGCCATCCGGCGCGCGCGCCCGGGTCGCGTTCCGTGCTGCTCCACACCCGGCCGCCCGCCCGCGCGGTCAGCTCGGCGGGCGTGCCCTCGAAGCGGACGCTTCCGCGAGCCATGACGATCACACGGTGGCAGAGCATCGCGACGTCCTCGGTCTGGTGGGTGGAGAGCAGAACCGTCCGCCCTTCACCCGCCTCGGCGATCAGCTCCCGAAAGCGCATGCGTTGTTCGGGGTCGAGGCCGACGGTCGGCTCGTCGAGGACGAGGAAACCGGGGTCGCCGACGAGCGCCGCGGCCAGCGCGACCCGTTGGCGCATACCGCCGGACAGCCTCTTGATGCGCTTGCTCCGTACGTCCGACAGGTCGACGGCGTCGAGCACCCGCCGCACCTCCCGGTGCCGGGCGCCGCGGTCCGTCAGCTCCTTCAGGATCGCCACGTAGTCGACGAAATCGAAGGCCGAGAAGTCCTGGTGGAACCCGGGCGTCTGCGGCAGATAGCCCAGCGCGCGCCGCACGTCCAGGCGGCCGGCCGTCGTGCCCGGGTCGTGCCCGAGCACCGTGAAGGCCCCCCGGTCGGCGGGCACGGCGGTGGCGAGCACCCGCAACAGGGTGGTCTTTCCGGCCCCATTGGGCCCGAGCAGCCCGGTGACGCCCTCGGTCAGCCGCAACGAGACGTCGTCGAGGGCGACGGTCCCGCCGTAGCGCAGGGTCAGACCGGATGCGGAGACGGTGGGGGTCATACGCAGGGCACTCCTGTCGGAGAGGTCGAAGAGGTCGAAGAGGTCGAAGACGTGGGCAGAGGCGGCGGTCACTCGGCATCCCTGTCGGAGCCGGGGGCGGTCACTCGGCACCCCTGTCGGAGCCGGGGGCGGTCACGCGGCACCCCCGTCGGAGCCGGGAGCGGTCACGCGGCACCCCCGTCGGAGCCGGGAGCGGTCACGCGGCACCCCCGTCGGAGCCGGGAGCGGTCACGCGGCACCCCCGTCGGAGAAGGAAGCGAAGGGCACACGCGACGCGTCGAAGCGGTCCCGTAGGAGATAGAGCAGCCCGGTGGCGAGCGCCGCGACCGCCCCGGCGACGCCTTGTCCGGCCGCCGTGAACGGAGCGAGCGTGCCGCCCGCCTCGGTGGTCGAGTGCGCCGCCACCAGCAGGCCGATCCACGCACCGCCGACCAGGGAGGGTGCGAGCACCGGGCCCAGCCGGGGGGTCAGCGCGAGCCCGGTGCCGGTGAGGGCGAGCGCGGGTAGCAGCCAGGCCAGTGCGCGCAGTCCGTACGACGGCAGCGCGAGGGTCGCCAGGCCGTTCAGGCCCAGGCCGACGGCCAGTACGGCGACCGTGCGGATCATCAGCAGCCGAAACCCGTGCATCGGTGACACGACGGCCATCTCGTACGTCGGGTCGAGCAGGGGCCCGTACGACAGCGCGACCCCGGCGAGCGGAAGCAGCGGCGCGAGGGCCAGGAACAGCGAGGGCGAGGCCGCGGACTGCACCGTGTTCGCCGCCACCACGGTCATGACCAGCACGGCGGCGACCGCGCCCAGCCAGGAGCGGCGCAGCACGGGCGTGGCCGCGAGCAGCCGCGCGATGTGATCGGCGACGCCGACCCGCACGAGCAGCGACTCGAACAGCCCCGGCCGCGGCGCGTCCAGCTCGGCGTCGAGCCGCTCCCACCCGGCGTCCAGCGCGACGCGATCGCTCACGGCGGCCAGCGCCTCCCGGCACCGTGCGCACGAGGCGAGGTGGGTGTCGGCGGACCAGAGCCGGGGAGGGAACAACTCGCCCTGTGCGTAGGCCCGGAGGTCGGCTTCGTCCACGTGCCACCGGCCGTCGGTCGGTGCGGTGCTTGCGCCCGCTCCTGCGTCGGGTGCGGGCGGACCAGCGGTTTTCGCCGCCTCCGCCCCTTCCCGTCCCGTCCCTGGGTGCTGCCGCCCCCCGTCCCCCGCGTCGGCCTGAACGGCCTCGTCCTCGAACGCCGGACGGGCTGCATACTCGTCGCCGCTCATGCCAACTCCTCCCGCAGCTGCTTGCGTGCACGCAGTGCCCGCGTCTTGACCGTGCCCGGCGGAATACCGAGCAGGACGGCCGCTTCCCGGGTGCTGAGCCCGTCGATCACCGTGGCCTGGAGGACCGCGCGCAGTTCGGGCGAGAGCCGGGTCAACGCGCCTGCCAGATCGCCGTGTTCGACCCCGGCCAGCACGCGCTCCTCGGCGGAGTCCTCGTCGCGGTGCCGAAGACGGGCGAGTGCCTGCCGGAGCCGGCCGCGCGCGCCGTCGCCGCGCAGGGCGTCGATCAGTCGTCGCGAGCCGATGCGCCACAGCCAGCCGGCCGCGTCACCCTCCTCGCGGTAGCGGGCGGTGCCGCGCCACACGGCGAGGAAGGTCTCCTGCACGACATCGTCGACGACTCCGGCGTCGGCGCACCGGCCGCGCAGCCGCGCGGTCAGCCACGGCGCGTAGCGCCGGTACAGCTCCTCGAAGGCGCGACGGTCCCCGTCCGCCGCGATGGCCCGCAGCAGCTCCCCGTCGCTTCTCGTTTCCCTCACAACCCCTCATCGGACGAGCCCCGCCGATCGGTTCACGCATCGGCCCACGAAATCTTGGACCCGCTCGGTCTTGACCGCGGCCACCCTCTTGCACCACCCTTTCACTACTCAATTAGTGAAAGGGTGGTTGTCCGAGTGGTCGAGTACCGCATCGACCGGCGCAGCGGCGTCGCCACCTACGTCCAGATCGTCCAGCAGACCAAGCAGGCCCTGCGCCTCGGCCTCCTTGAACCGGGCGACAAGCTCCCCACGGCCCGTGAGGTCGTGGAAGCCACCGCCATCAATCCGAACACCGTCCTGAAGGCCTACCGCGAGCTGGAGCGGGAGGGCTTGGTCGAGGCCAGACGCGGCCTCGGCACCTTCGTACGGAAGTCGCTGGGCACCGCCCCGGCCGACTCGCCCCTGCGTGCCGAACTGGACGCCTGGGCGAGCAGGGCCCGCGAGGCCGGGCTCCAGCGCGACGACGTGGCGGCGCTCTTCACCGCCGTACTCGATGAACAGTTCAGCAAGGGAGACCAGGAATGACCGAGACCGCCATAGCGGCGGCCGAGCTGGGCAAGCGGTTCGGGCGGCGCGGGGGCTGGGCCCTGCGCGAGTGCACCTTCCGGCTCCCGGTGGGGCGCGTCTGCGCCGTCGTCGGACCCAACGGCGCGGGCAAGTCGACCCTGCTGGCCCACGCGGCCGCGCTGCTCGCCCCCACCGAGGGCTCCCTGACCGTACTCGGCACGCACCCGGCCGCCGCCCGCGAGCGCATCGCGTACGTCGCGCAGGGCAAGCCGCTGTACCCGCAGCTCAGCGTCGCCGACACGCTGCTCCTGGGCCGGGAGCTCAACCCCGCGCGCTGGGACGCCTCCGTCGCCGAGCGGATCGTGGCGGCCGGCGACCTCGACCCGAAGGCCAGGGTCCGCTCCCTCTCCGGCGGCCAGCGCACCCGCGTCGCCCTCGCCCTGGCGCTCGGCAAGCGGCCCGAACTCCTGCTCCTGGACGAGCCGATGGCCGACCTCGACCCGCTCGCCCGCCACGAACTGATGGGCCTGCTGATGGCCGAGGCCGCGCAGTACGGCACCACGGTCGTGATGTCCTCGCACGTCGTCGCCGAACTGGAGGGCTCCTGCGACTACCTGCTGCTGATCGGCGGCGGCCGGGTGCGCCTGGCGGGCGCCCTGGACGACCTGCTGGCCGCGCACACGCTGACCACCGGTCCGGTCCGCGACCTGGACCCGCACACCGTCGTCGAATCCCGCACCACGGGGCGCCAGTTGACCGCGCTGATACGACCACGGGGACCGCTTCCCACCGACGGCGGCGCCACCGCGCCCTCGCTCGAGGAACTGCTCCTCGCGCACCTGCGCAACCCCGACGCCCCCGCGCTGGTCCTCGACCCCGCCCGCACCCCCTCCCAGGAGCCCGCCGCATGACCGCCGTCACCGTCGCCGGCACCCCGGCGGCGCCCACCCCTTTCACCACGGCGCGCGCGATGCTGCGGCTGCACCGCCCCGCACTGTTCCTCTGGACGGGCGTGGTCCTCGCCGCCCTGGCCTTGATGGTGTGGGGCTATGGATGGCTCGCGGAACCGGCGGCCGCCGCCTACCAGCGTCTCAAGGCGTGCGACTACGCCTGCTCCTACGACCAGGACGCGTACCTCATCTACAAGGACGTCCTGCGCTACGCCTCGTACGTCGTGACGTTCCTGCCCCTCCTGGTCGCCGCATGGGCCGGCGCCACGCTGACCAGTCGCGAGCTGGAGAGCGGCACGGCGCAGTTCGCCTGGACCCAGTCGGTCACGCCCGCCCGCTGGCTCGCCGCCAAGCTGCTCGCCCCGGCCGCTCTGCTCACGGCGGGCACCTCACTCCTGGTGCTGCTGCACCACCTGCTGTGGGCCGAGGGCCGCCGTGCCGACGTCCTCGGCTGGAACGACATCCTGGTCTTCCAGGCCAACGGCCCGACCACCGTCGCACTGACCCTGTTCGGGCTGGCCGCCGGCGCTCTCACCGGCCTGCTGCTGCGCCGCTCGCTGGCCGCCCTGGCCGTCACCGTCGCGGTCACGGCGGCCGTGGGCTTCGGCCTCAGCTGGTTCCGCGGGTACTTCTGGCCGACCGTCACGGTGACCACCCCGCTCAAGGACGGCCCCTGGTTCGGCGGCCCCGTGGTCTCCTACGGCGCGGTCACGTCCACCGGCGCCCAGGTACCCGTCCCGGACTGCGCCCAGTACTGGAGCGCCGCCAAGGACTGCCGCGCCCAGCTCGACAAGCAGCACATCGTGCGCTTCTACAGCGAGATGCACCCCTACTCCCACTACTGGCCCCTCCAGCTCACGGCGACCGCCCTCACCCTCGCCCTCACCGGCCTCGTGGTCCTTCTCGCCTTCCGTGTGCTCGCTCGCCACACCGGCACCGTCGCGAAGGGAACCGCCGTATGAGCGCCCTCACCGCCAGAGGTACGGTCGCCCGCGCGAACGACAGCGGCGCGTTCGGCGGCCTCCCCTGGACCGTCCTGCGCCTGCACCGCACGGCCCTGCTGCTCTGGGGTGCCCTCCTGCTCGCCGCCGTGGGGACCCTGATCTGGATGTACTCCATCGGTGCCGACGCCCGCGCGGGACTCAGCGCCTGCGCCACACCGGCCACCGACACCCTGCCGAGCTGCTCGGACGTCGAGGCGATCAACACCGACGAGACCTACGGAATCGGCATCGGCCTCGTCGACACCGCCCTGTCGTACCTGATGTTCCCGGTCGCCGCCTGGGCAGGCGCCGCGCTGATCGGGCGCGAACTGGAGAGCGGGACCGCGGAACTGGCCTGGACCCAGTCCGTCACCCCGGTGCGCTGGCTCACCGCCAAGCTCGCTGTCCCGGCGGCCCTGCTCGCCACCGGCACCACCCTGATCGTCCTCCTCAACGTCTGGGCCCGCCGGGACGACAACCCGAACCTCGTCGGCGACTGGTACAACCCCGACGTCTTCCTCTCCACGGGCCCGGCCGCCGTCGCCCACGTACTCGCCGGGCTCACCCTCGGCGCGCTCGCGGGCCTGGTCACCAGGAAGGCGCTGCCCGCGGCGGGCGTGGCCTTCGCGGCGACGCTGGTCCTGTACAACGTCGTCGACTGGTTCCGGACCAGCCTGTGGCCCGCCGACACGGTCACCGGACGGGCCGCGCTGCACCTCCCGCGCAGCTCCCAGGTGCTCGAACACGGCGCCGTCACCACGACCGGCGAGCACATCGGCAACAACCTGGCCTGTGTCGGCTACGACAGCGCCGCGGACATCAAGGACTGCATGGCCCGCTCCGGCCTGACCGACTTCTGGGCCACGCGCCACCCCGAGTCGCATTTCTGGCCCCTCCAGTTCATGGAGACCGGTGTGCTCCTCGCCGTCGCGGCCCTCGCCACCGCAGTGGCGTTCCGGCTGCTGCGCCGCCGTACCCCTTAGAGCGGCTGTACGGCCGAGAGACGTACGCACCTCACGGGGGTGGGCGCGTACGCGGCTCCCGGACATGTAGACGTCCGGGAGCCGCCCCCCGCTATCCCGCACGTCATGTCGCCGTAACCATCGATTCAGGTGACCTTGCGACGCTCAGTCAATGAAGCCCGCCGTGCCCGAGCCGTCGCCTCCACCCGAGAACGGGACCTCGCCGACGACGGGGGATGAGCCTACGCCGGTGATGCGATGGGGGTCCCCCCGCCCGAGCGAAGCCGAGGGTGGGGGAGGGAACATCCGCCTCGCTCCGCTGCCGCTCGCCCTCTCCGACGCGCCGGTCTCGCCCCTGGCGCGGAAGAATGGGTCCATGAACCAGCCCAGCGCCCAGGCACCGGTACAGCACCCCCAGCCGTCCGTCGGCTCCATAGCCGCTCACCGCCCGCACACCGTGTCGGCGGCGGTCTCCGATCTCGAGCCCGACATCGACGCCGACCTCGACGCGTACGAGGACACGGTGCAGGACGGCATCACGCTGCCGCAGGGCCGCTTCCTGGACCGCGAGCGCAGCTGGCTTGGGTTCAACGAGCGGGTTCTGGAGCTCGCGGAGGACCCGAACACGCCCCTCCTGGAGCGCGCCAACTTCCTGGCCATCTTCGCCAGCAACCTGGACGAGTTCTTCATGGTCCGGGTGGCGGGTCTGAAGCGCCGTATCGCGACCGGCGTCGCGACGAAGTCCGCCTCCGGCCTGCAGCCCCGCGAGGTCCTGGAGATGATCTGGGCCCGTTCGCGCGAGCTCATGGCCCGGCACGCGGCCTGCTACCAGGAGGACGTCGCCCCCGCGCTCGCGGAGGAGGGCATCCACCTGGTCCGCTGGAGCGAGCTGACCGAGAAGGAGCAGGCCCGCCTCTTCACGCTCTTCCGGCACCAGATCTTCCCGGTCCTGACCCCGCTGGCGGTCGACCCCGCGCACCCCTTCCCGTACATCTCCGGCCTGTCCCTGAACCTGGCCGTCGTCGTACGGAACCCGGTCAGCGGCCACCGCCACTTCGCGCGCGTCAAGGTCCCGCCGCTGCTCTCCCGCTTCCTGGAGGCCTCGCCGAACCGTTACGTCCCCATCGAGGACGTCATCGCGGCCCACCTGGAAGAGCTGTTCCCGGGCATGGAGGTCCTTGAGCACCACACCTTCCGCCTCACCCGCAACGAGGACCTGGAGGTCGAGGAGGACGACGCCGAGAACCTGCTCCAGGCTCTGGAGAAGGAGCTCATGCGGCGCCGCTTCGGTCCGCCGGTGCGCCTGGAGGTCGAGGAGTCCATCGACCGGTACGTCCTCGATCTGCTCGTACGGGAGCTGAAGATCTCCGAGGCCGAGGTGTACCCGCTGCCGGGTCCCCTGGACCTCACCGGCCTCTTCGGCATCGCCGCCCTCGACCGGCCCGAGCTGAAGTACCCGAAGTTCATCGCGGGCACCCACCGCGACCTCGCGGAGGTCGAGTCCGCGTCCGCGCCCGACATCTTCGCCGCCCTGCGCGAACGCGATGTCCTGCTGCACCACCCGTACGACTCCTTCTCCACCTCCGTGCAGGCCTTCCTGGAGCAGGCCGCGTCCGATCCGGACGTGCTCGCCATCAAGCAGACCCTGTACCGGACGTCCGGCGACTCGCCGATAGTCGACGCGCTCATCGACGCCGCCGAGTCCGGCAAGCAGGTCCTCGTCCTCGTCGAGATCAAGGCCCGCTTCGACGAGCAGGCCAACATCAAGTGGGCCCGCAAGCTGGAGGAGTCGGGCTGCCATGTCGTCTATGGCCTGGTCGGTCTGAAGACGCACTGCAAGCTGTCGCTCGTCGTACGGCAGGAGGGCGACACCCTGCGCCGCTACTCCCACGTCGGCACGGGCAACTACCACCCCAAGACCGCCCGGCTGTACGAGGACCTCGGACTGCTCACCGCCGACCCGCAGGTCGGCGCGGACCTCTCCGACCTGTTCAACCGGCTGTCGGGCTACTCGCGCCGCGAGACCTACCGCCGTCTGCTCGTCGCCCCCAAGTCCCTGCGCGACGGCCTGATCTCGCGGATCAACAAGGAAGTACAGCACCACCTCGCCGGCCGCCCCGCGTTCGTCCGCATCAAGGTCAACTCGATGGTGGACGAGGCGATCATCGACGCGCTGTACCGCGCGTCGCAGGCCGGAGTACCGGTCGACATTTGGGTGCGCGGCATCTGCGCGGTCCGGCCGGGCGTCACCGGCCTGTCCGAAAACATTCAGGTCCGCTCCATCCTCGGCCGCTTCCTCGAACACTCCCGGGTCTTCGGCTTCGGCAACGGCGGCGAGCCCGAGGTGTGGATCGGCAGCGCCGACATGATGCACCGCAACCTCGACCGGCGGATCGAGGCGCTGGTCCGAGTGACCGACCCGGCCCACCGGGCAGCCCTCAACCGGCTGTTGGAGACCGGCATGTCCGACACCACCTCCTCCTGGCACCTGGGCCCCGACGGCGAGTGGACGCGGCACGCGACCGACGCGGATGGCCAGCCCCTGCGGAACGTCCAGGAGATGCTCATAGACGCCCGGAGGCGCCGGCGTGGCACAGCAGCACCTTGATCCCCCCACCGATCCCACGGCCGGTCCCGTGTCCGGGGACGCCTTGGCGGGATATCTGCGGGCCCAGGCCACGGAGTTCCTCCGTTCGCTGCGCCAGCACCGGGAGACCGGCGGCGCAGCGAACGGCTCGGAGGAGTCCGTCGAAGCGGCGCGGGCACTGCGCCGCTCGGCGCGTCGCATCAGCGGCAGCCTCCACACCTTCCGGCCCCTGCTCGACCCGGACTGGTCGGAGGGCATGCGCCCCGAACTGGCCTGGCTGTCCGGCACATTGGCCCGCGAACACGCGTACGCGGCACGCCTGGAACGGCTGTTGGGCGCCCTGAACCGCCTGTCGGGTTCGTCGGCACTCCCGGCACAGTCGGGCGGCAAGGCTGTGGGCCAGCCGGCCGCCACCGCTTCCGCCCCCGGCCCACGCACCCAGCCCGCGGGCAACCTGACCGTCGGCGCCGCGAAAGCGGGCGCCCTCCTGGACCGCCAGCTCACCCTGGCCCGCACCAGGGCCCACTCGGCGGCCCTGCAGGCGCTGGGCTCGAGCCGCTTCCACGCGGTCGCCGACAGCGTGGCGGTCCTGGCCAGCGAGGTCCCGCTGACCCCCACGGCCACCTCCACCGACCTGCGCCCGCCGGCCGCTGCCGCGGAGGACCGGCTCACCGACGCGATCGCCGCGCTGCCCCTGGTCACCGCGGGCCACCCCTACAACGCGGAGGCCCTCGTCCACGGCCTCTCCGCCGACACCGCGCCCCAGCCGCAGGACGCCCCCTGGCACCAGGTCCGCCTGCTGCTGCGACTGCACCGCTACGCCCGCGAGGTCCTGTACGGCGAGGAGTGCCCCATCGACGTACGGCTCCTCGCGGCGGGCCAGGCACTCAACCGGCACCGGGACGCGGCGGAGGCGGCGTCCGCCGCGGCGTCGGCGGCCCGCACCCCGCGTATCGCCCCGGCAACCGCGTACGCGCTCGGCGTGCTCCACGCCGACCAACGGCACGAGGTGGAGGCGGCACGCTTCGCGTTCCAACAGGCATGGCAGAGGGAAGCCGTACGCACCCCTTGAGGGAGGCCCCATGGCGGACGACACCATCGACACCATCCAGGCGGCGGGCTGCGTCCTGTGGCGCCGCTCCCCGGTCGACGGCGAGCTGCAGATCTGTCTCGTCCACCGGCCGAAATACGACGACTGGTCGCACCCGAAGGGAAAGCTGAAACGGCGCGAGGACCCTCTCGCGGGCGCACTGCGCGAAGTCGAGGAGGAGACCGGCTACACCGCCGTGCTGGGCGCCCCCCTGCCGCTGCTCCGCTACCTCGTCGCCGGCCGCCCCAAGGAGGTCCGGTACTGGGCGGCCGAGGCGACGGACGGGCACTTCACCCCGAACCGCGAGGTGGACCGCGTCCTGTGGCTCTCCCCCGCCGAGGCCCGCGACCGGCTGACGATGCCCAGGGACCGCGACCTGGTCGGAGCCCTGCTCGCCGCGCTGCATCTGACGTAGTGACGCGATGTCACCGCCACACGAGTGCGGCCGAGGCCTCGGCCGCCCCTGTTGCGTCATACGGCGCCGGCGCACCGGCGTCGCAACCTGTGCGCTGACACCCGGTTACCTAGAGTTGTCGAAGGGACCCGAGTTGCCGGAAACCACCCTGTGTCCTCGACGTAAGCGTTCCGTGACCTCACCGCACCGACCGCAGGGGTTCACCCCCCGTTCACTTACGGCCATCGGCGCCTTCACCTGTTCTGCCTAATTTCGGCCTTACCCGGTGCGGACCGCTTCCTGGAAGCGGCCCCCGCATACACCGAACCTCGCACGCCGCCACCTCGACGGCGGCTCCTGGAAGGAACTCCCGAAAGTGAAGCTTCAGCGCAAGAACCGGCTTCGCGCCCTCTCGCTCGGTGCTGTCGCCGTCTCCGGCGCCCTGGCCCTCACGGCGTGCGGCTCGGACGACACCGGCAAGAGCAACGGTGGCGGCAGCTCGGCCACGGCCAGCAACAACAGTGCCATCAAGTGCGACGACGCCAAGGGTCAGCTGCAGGCCTCCGGCTCTTCCGCGCAGAAGAACGCGATCGACGCGTGGGTGGCGCAGTTCAAGGCCGCCTGCAGCAGCGTGCAGATCAACTACAACCCGACGGGTTCGGGCGCCGGTATCACCGCGTTCACCCAGGGCCAGACCGCGTTCGCCGGTTCGGACTCGCCGCTCAAGCCCGAAGAGGCCACGGCCGCCAAGAAGGCCTGCGGCGGCAACGCCGCCATCGACCTTCCGATGGTCGGCGGCCCGATCGCGATCGGCTACAACCTGGACGGCGTGGACAACCTCACGCTGGACGCCTCCACACTCGCCAAGATCTTCGACGGCAAGATCACGACGTGGAACGACAAGGCCATCGCGAAGCTGAACCCTGACGCGAAGCTTCCCAGCACCAAGATCCAGGCCTTCCACCGCTCGGACGAGTCCGGCACCACGGACAACTTCACCAAGTACCTGAAGGCCGTCGCCCCGTCCGACTGGAACTACTCGGGCGGCAAGGCGTGGCAGGCCAAGGGCGGCCAGTCCGCGCAGGGCTCCTCCGGCCTCGCCCAGCAGGTGAAGCAGGTCCCGGGCGCGATCTCGTACTTCGAGCTCTCCTACGCCGCTGACGGCATCAACACCGTCGACCTGAAGACGGGCGCCAAGGCCCCGGTCAAGGCCACCGTCGAGAACGCCACCAAGGCCATCGCCACCGCCAAGGTCGCCGGCACGGGCAATGACCTGGCGCTGTCCCTGAACTACAAGCCGACCGAGGAGGGCGCCTACCCGCTCACCCTGGTCACCTACGAGATCGTCTGCGAGAAGGGCAACAAGGCCGACACCCTGGCCGCCACCAAGTCCTTCCTCACCTACATCGCGAGCGAGGACGGTCAGAAGCTGCTGACCGACGCCAAGTACGCGCCGATCCCCGACGAGATCATCACCAAGGTTCGTTCCACCGTCTCGAGCCTGAGCTGACCTGAGTGTGTGGCCCGCCTCGCCGAGGCGGGCCACACCGTCCGGTGCACCGCCGCCTGGAGCCGCCACCTCTTACGGCTCCGCAGACCGGAGAATCCTGATGGACATATCAACACAGAACACTGAAGCGCCTCCCCCCACCCCACAGCCTTCCGCGGCCGCGCTGAAGCGCACGACCCGCGGCGCCACCCGCCCCGGAGACCGGATCTTCCTCGGTCTCTCGCGCGGGTCCGGCATTTTCCTCCTGGTGATCATGGCCGCCATCGCGGCCTTCCTCACCTACCGTGCCGCCATCGCGATCAGCAAGGACCACGGCAACTTCCTCACCACGTTCGAGTGGAACACCAGCCTCGAACCGGCGAGCTTCGGTATCGCGGTGCTGGCCTTCGGCACCGTGGTCTCCGCGCTCATCGCCATGATCCTCGCGGTCCCGGTCGCGGTCGGCATCGCCCTGTTCATCACGCACTACGCGCCGCGCAGGCTCGGCGGCACCATCGCGTACGTGATCGACCTGCTCGCGGCCGTCCCGTCCATCGTGTACGGCCTCTGGGGCGCCCTCGTCCTCGTACCGCACATGAGCGGCCTCTTCGGCTGGCTCGACCACTACTTCGGCTGGACCGGCATCTTCGAGTGGGAGGGCGGCGCGCCCCGCTCGATGCTCACCGTCGGCATCCTGCTCGCGATCATGATCCTGCCGATCATCACCAACGTGAGCCGTGAGGTCTTCCGCCAGGTCCCGCAGATGCACGAGGAGGCCGCGCTGGCCCTCGGCGCCACGCGTTGGGAGGTCATCCGCATGTCGGTGCTGCCCTTCGGCCGCTCCGGCGTGATCTCCGCCTCGATGCTCGGCCTCGGCCGCGCCCTCGGCGAGACGATGGCCGTCGCCACGATCCTCTCCCCGACCTTCGAGATCAACGCCAGCCTGCTCGACCCGGGCGGCGGCACGTTCGCCCAGAACATCGCGAGCAAGTTCAACGAGGCCACCCCGCTCGGCCAGGATGCGCTGATCGCCTCCGGTCTCGTCCTGTTCGTCATCACTCTGCTGGTCAACGGCGCGGCGCGCATGATCATCAACCGCCGCAAGGAGTACTCGGGGGCCAACGCATGAGCACCGCACCCGCCACCCACAAGCGCCCCAGCACGCTGCGCGGCGCCAGCCTCCCGAAATGGTCCTCGTGGGCCATCGCCGCGGGCGCCGTCCTCGTCGCCGTGGGCATCGGCCTGGCCGCGGGCCTCGACAGCAAGGTCCAGTGGGGCCTGATCGCCGCGATCCTCTTCGTCCTCGGTACGTACGCCATCGCCGCGTCCGTCGAGGGCCGCCGCCAGGCCAAGGACCGCGTCGCGACCAGCCTCGTCTGGGTCTGCTTCATCGTCGCCGTCGTCCCGCTGGCCTCCCTGATCTGGGAGACCGTCAAGCGCGGTGTGAAGGTCTTCGACGTCTTCTTCCTGACCCACTCCATGGGTGTGGTCGCCGACAACCAGCCCGGTGGCGGCATCTACCACGCGATCATCGGCACCCTTGAGCAGGTCGCCATCGCCACCCTGATCGCCGTCCCGATCGGTGTGCTCACCGCGATCTACCTCGTCGAGTACGGGCGCGGCAAGCTCGCCAAGGCCGTCACCTTCTTCGTCGACGTCATGACGGGTATCCCGTCGATCGTCGCCGGCCTCTTCATCCTCAGCTTCTGGATCCTCATCCTGGACATGGGTTACTCCGGCTTCGCCGGTTCGCTCGCCCTGTCGATCCTGATGATGCCCGTGGTGGTCCGCTCCACGGAGGAGATGCTCAAGCTCGTACCGAACGAGCTGCGCGAGGCCTCCCTCGCGCTGGGCATCCCGAAGTGGCGCACCATCCTCAAGGTGGTTCTGCCGACTTCCATCGGTGGTATCACCACGGGTGTGATGCTCGCTGTCGCGCGCATCACCGGTGAGACCGCTCCTGTGCTGCTGCTGGTGTGGGGCACCAGCGTCATCAACAACAACCCGTTCTCGGACCCGCAGGCCTCGCTGCCGCTGTACATCTACCAGCAGTACGCGAACGGTACGGACGCGGCCTACAACCGGGCATGGGCGGCGGCACTCGCACTCATCGCCTTCGTCATGATCCTCAACCTGGCAGCACGTGGCATCGCGCGCTGGAAGGCGCCCAAGACGGGCCGCTGACGCGGCCAATCAGCGACCCGAACCTTTGCGAAAGAAGCAGTGATTGAAATGGCCAAGCGAATCGACGTAAGCGGTCTCACCGCCTACTACGGCGCCCACAAGGCGATCGAGGACATCTCCATGACGGTCGAGCCCCGCTCGGTGACGGCCTTCATCGGCCCCTCCGGCTGTGGCAAGTCGACCTTCCTGCGCACCCTCAACCGCATGCACGAGGTCACCCCCGGCGGCCGCGTCGAGGGCAAGGTCCTCCTGGACGACGAGGACCTGTACGGCACGGGTGTCGACCCGGTCGCCGTGCGCCGCACGATCGGCATGGTCTTCCAGCGCCCCAACCCCTTCCCCACCATGTCGATCTTCGACAACGTGGCAGCGGGCCTGCGCCTGAACGGCTCCTACAAGAAGTCCGAGCTCAGCGACATCGTCGAGAAGTCCCTCAAGGGCGCGAACCTCTGGAACGAGGTCAAGGACCGCCTGAACAAGCCGGGTTCCGGCCTGTCCGGCGGCCAGCAGCAGCGTCTGTGCATCGCCCGCGCGATAGCGGTGGAGCCCCAGGTCCTCCTCATGGACGAGCCCTGCTCGGCCCTGGACCCCATCTCCACCCTCGCCATCGAGGACCTCATCGGTGAGCTCAAGGAGCGCTTCACGATCGTCATCGTGACGCACAACATGCAGCAGGCCGCCCGCGTCTCCGACCGCACCGCGTTCTTCAACCTGGCCGCGGTCGGCCAGCCCGGCCGTCTCATCGAGCTCGACGACACGGAGCGCATCTTCTCCAACCCGTCGGTCCAAGCCACGGAGGACTACATCTCCGGCCGCTTCGGCTGAGCCGACGCCACCCATACCCCTCGCGGTGCTGCATGGCGGTGCCACCGCGAGGACGAGAAGGGCCCGCCCCTGGCTCCCGGGGGCGGGCCCGCTCGTTTTCGCACCCGTGCGATGCGGTTGAGGGCAGGTTTCTCGCCCCCTCCGCCCCTACCCGTCCCGTACCTGGGGGCTGCGCTCCTGAACGGGGCGCGGGGAACTGCGCGACAAGCCCCCACCCACCCGCAGCCGAAAGGCCGGTACGGGAATGGGCAGGGGCGGAGGGGGCGAGAGGACCGCCCGCCTACAGAAACGCCAGGTTCACGACCCAGAAGCTGGCAGCGGCCACCAAACCGGCCGCCGGCATCGTGATGAACCACCCGAGGACGATGTTCTTGGCTACACCCCACCGCACCGCGTTCACACGCTTCGTCGCCCCGACGCCCATGATGGCGGAGGTGATGACATGCGTCGTGGAGATCGGCGCCTTGAAGAGGAACGCCGTGGCGAACATGATCGACGCCCCCGTCGTCTCCGCGGCGAATCCCTGAGGCGGATCAAGCTCGATGATCTTGCGCCCGAGCGTCCGCATGATGCGCCACCCACCCGCGTACGTCCCCAGCGACAGCATCACGGCACAGATGATCTTCACCCACACCGGAATCGGATCGTCCGCCCCCTGGACGCCGCCGATGACCAGCGCCATCACCACGACACCCATCGTCTTCTGGGCGTCCTGAAGACCGTGCCCGAGCGCCATCCCGGCCGCCGACACGGTCTGAGCGATGCGGAATCCCCGCTTGGCCTTGTGCGGATTGGCCCTGCGGAAGATCCACATGATGGCGCACATCACCAGATAGCCGGCGATCAGACCGACGACCGGCGACAGGAACATCGGAATGATGACCTTGTCCACGACACCGGACCAGAGAACGGTCGTACCGCCCGCGAGCGCCGCCCCCACCAGCCCGCCGAACAACGCGTGCGACGAGGACGACGGAAGCCCGAGGGACCAGGTGATGAGGTTCCAGACGATGGCGCCGACGAGTGCCGCGAAGAGGATTCCCATCCCCTTGCTGCCCTCGGGCGTCTCGATCAGTCCGCTGCTGACGGTGTGCGCGACACCGCTGCCGAGGAACGCACCGGCGAGGTTCATCACCGCGGCCATGGCGAGTGCCGCCCGCGGGGTCAGCGCCCGGGTGGACACCGACGTGGCGATGGCGTTCGCCGAGTCGTGGAAGCCGTTCGTATACGTGAATCCGAGCGCGACCCCAATGGTCACGATCAAAGCGAAGGTGTCCATGACCGGGTCAGGACTCCTTGACGGCGATGGTCTCCACCGTGTTCGCCACGTGCTCGAACGCGTCGGCCGCTTCCTCCAGCACATCCACGATCTGCTTGAGCTTCAGCACCTCGATGGCGTCGTACTTGCCGTTGAAGAGGTGGGCCAGCAGCTTGCGGTGTATCTGGTCGGCCTGGTTCTCGAGCCGGTTGACCTCGATCCAGTACTCGGTGAGGTTGTCCATGGTCCGCAGGTTCGGCATGGCCTCGGCGGTCAGCTCGGCCGCGCGGGCCAGCACCTCGATCTGCTGCTCGACGCCCTTGGGCAATTCCTCGACGTTGTAGAGGACGACCAGGTCGACGGCCTCCTCCATGAAGTCCATGATGTCGTCGAGGGACGAGGCCAGCTTGTAGATGTCCTCACGGTCGAACGGCGTGATGAACGAGGAGTTCAACTGGTGGAAGATCGCGTGTGTGGCGTCGTCACCGGCGTGTTCCGCTGCCCGCATACGCTCTGCGATCTCGGCCCGGGCGGAGGCGTCCGCCCCAAGCAGTTCCATCAGGAGTTTCGAGCCCGTGACGATGTTGTCCGCGGAGGCGGAAAACATGTCGTAGAAGCTCGTCTCCCTGGGGGTCAGACGAAAGCGCACGTGGGGTCCTCGGGGTGCTTCGGTTCGGTCAGGCTGATGCTAGGCGCATCATCCGGCCACGGCTAATGGGCCGTCCCCCAGTGTCGCCCATCGGGCACAGTGGTCAGCACGGGGTCCGGTCCCGGCATCGGGCAAGGGCTCCATACCCAGCAAAGTTCGATACCATATACCTACCAGGGGTATATGTAAGTGGCGTTTCAGACAGGTTCGCCCACCGCCCCGGACCAATGCAGCAGATTCAGCAGGAGGACGCGATGACGACCACCGAGGCCGGCGCGACGGCACCCTCCGGCGAGGTCGAAGAGGTCCAGGAGCCCCAGGAGATCGTGACGGACCACGACCGCGGGATCCACGGATACCACAAGCAGAAGGACGAGCACCTCAAGCGCCTGCGCCGCATCGAGGGCCAGATCCGCGGCCTGCAGCGGATGGTCGACGAGGACGTCTACTGCATCGACATACTCACCCAGGTCTCCGCCTCCACCAAGGGCCTGCAGTCCTTCGCCCTCCAGCTCCTGGAGGAGCACCTGCGCCACTGCGTCGCGGACGCGGCCCTCAAGGGCGGCGACGAGATCGACGCGAAGGTCGAAGAGGCGACGAAGGCGATCGGCCGACTGCTCCGTACCTGAGGTACGGCGTGACGCGCATCATGGTGCTCGAGGCACGGTGCTCGAGACGCCGTGGACGGCGGGGTATGACGTGGCGGGGACGGGGCCACGCCCGGGTACCGGAGTCAGGCCCGGGAGGCCTGCTCCTCAGCACCCCGCTCATGGACGTCGTGGGTACGCTCTTCAGCCACTTTCAGCACCTCGTCGATGCTCTCAAGACTGAGCCGGTCCTCATGGGCGGCCGAGGCCGCGATGATCAGGTCGCCGCACAGCTCGATCTCGGCGAGGGCCACGTGGTCCTGAACTGCCGTACCGCCGACCGGAGCCACGTGCATCACCTCTTCCTGCCGTCACCGACTTCCTAGAGTAGGGAGCGGCCTACACACCGCGCATGGCACGGAAGGGCCATTTCCGGCCCCTCCCGGGAAGCTACGGCTCCGCTCCCACGAAGCTACTGCTCCGCGATCTTCCCGGCGAAGATGTCCCCGTCTTCCGGCAGCCGTACGTCGGCGGGGACCCCGAAGTCGAACAGCAACGTCGTCGATGCGACCGCGACGGTGCCCTTCTGCTGCCCGTTGACGAAGCTGAAGCGATGGCGGACCTTGCGCAGCCGCCCCTGGTCGTCGAGGTAGGCGTCGAACGGCACCTCGGCGGTGGCGAACCCCTGCGCGGCCGCCTGCAGAGCCTTCCGCTGTCCCTTCGAGGCGCTCTTCGCCGCGATGTCCAGGTCGGCGGTCCCGCGATAGTGCCGGACCGGAGTCCCGGCCACCTCGGTCTTCCCCACATACGTCGCCGCCCGCGCCCCGCGCAGCAGTTCGGCCGCCGCGTACGGGTCGGTGGCGCCGCCCGTCACCAGGTTCCCGTCGGTGAGGCCGGCCGTGTCGACGCGGACCCACTTGTCGGCGGGCACGCCGGCGCCGCGGTTCTTCATGAACAGGGCTCCCGGGGCGAGGAGTTCGGTGATCGGCCGGTGCTCGTCGGTGCCGGCCGGGTCCTGCGGCAGCAGCACCTTGAGCTGCCCCATCTGATCCTTGAAGTCGTACACGCCCTCGCCCCGGATGGTGACCCGGGTCCCGCCGGTGGCCATCTCCATGGACGTACGGGCCTTCGCGCTGCCGGCGCGCTCCAGCGCGGCGGCGGCCCGGTGCAGCACCTCGACGGAGTCGACACCGGAGCGGGCGTCCTCGGCGGCGGCCCCGCCACCCGAGCATCCCGTGGCACACACCATCAACCCCGCCGCTGCGGCCGCGACAACCGCCCAGCCGGCCCGCCCTTCCTCCAGCGCCACCATCTCCTGCCGACCCCCAGCCGGTCCGTCCCGGGCCCTCCCTGTCGTTCCGGTTAACGACGAGTAGGGGCGCCCGTCACGCGGGCGGCGCTCCGTTCACTTGCCTTGGGTAACGTTGTCGGCGTGGCGCAGCAGGACGAGATCGACTCCTCCCCGGAACACCGCACAACGACGGTCGAACAGGGCCGCTTCTGCGTAGCCCGCTGCATCTGCGGCTGGAGGGGCCCGGCCCGCAGAGCCCGCAGTCTGGCCCGCGCGGACGCCCAAACCCACATCGGAAACCTGCTGACGTAGCCTTTCAGCCGCGAGCGGTCGTGCCGCCGGAGAGCTGCGCTGTAGCGATTCCGTGGCATTCACCCGTGGAACCCTGGGGCCCGGTGACCCGTCTCGTTCCACGGAACCCACGGGAGGCGCACATGCAACGGCGTACGTTCATCGGCGGAGCCACCGCCGCACTCGCGGCGGCGACGACGTCCGCATGCAACGGCAGCGACAGCGGCGGCCCGAAGGCCTCCGGTGCTTCGGAGACCACCGGCACCCCCATACGCACGGCCACCACCAGCACCCGCGCCGCCGCGAACTGGGCCGCCCTGTCCAGGGAGCTGGACGGCGCGCTGGTCCGTCCCGGAGACCACAGCTGGCCGGCCGCGCGCCAGCTCTACAACACGCGCTTCGACAACCTGAAGCCCGCCGCCGTCGCCTACGTCGCCCACGCGGACGACATCCGCACCACCATGGACTACGCCCGCGCCCACGGCATCAAGGTGTCGATCCGCAACGGTGGCCACTCGTACGCCGGTTGGTCCTCCGGCAACGGCCGCCTGGTCCTCGACGTCTCCAAGCTGAACAAGATCCGGGCGTCCGCGAACGAGGCGGTCGTCGGAGCGGGATCGAAACTGATCGACGTCTACCGCGCCCTCGCCGCGAAGGGCGTGACCATACCCGCCGGTTCCTGCCCGACCGTCGGCGTCTCCGGACTGACGCTCGGAGGCGGCCACGGGGTCGTGTCACGGGCGTACGGGCTGACCTGCGACAGCCTCACCCAGGCGACGCTGATCACCGCCGACGGCAAGCAGCTCGTCGCGAACGCCGGCGAGAACAAGGACCTCTTCTGGGCCCTGCGCGGCGCCGGCAACGGCAACTTCGGCGTCGTCACCGAGCTGCGCTTCAGGACCCACCCCGCCCCGCAGGGCGTCTCGGCGTACATGACATGGCCCTGGGCCAAGGCCGCCGCCGTGGTGAAGGCCTGGCAGGAGTGGGGCCCGAACCAGCCGGACGAGATCTGGTCCTCGTGCCATCTCGCGAACGCGGCCGGAGGCACGCCCACCGTTTCCATCGCGGCCTTCTCCCTCGGCACGTACGGCGAACTCCAGAACGCCGTGGACCGCCTGGCCGACAAGATCGGCTCCCCCGCGCGCAGCGTCTCCCTCAAGAAGCGCTCGTACGAGGACTCGATGGAGGTGTACGCGGGCTGCTCCTCCTTCTCGGCCGACGCCCAGTGCCACCTCCCGGGATCGACGCCGGGCCGCAGCCCCCAGGGCGCCCTCGGCCGCGAGACCTACGCGGCCCGCTCGGACTTCTTCGACCGCTCGATCTCGACCGCCGGCGTCCAGACGCTCCTCAACCAGATCTCGTCGGTCCGAGGCGGCGCGGGCAGCATCGCCCTGACGGCACTGGGCGGCGCGGTCAACCGTGTCTCGCCCACCGCGACGGCCTTCGTCCACCGCCGCTCGCGCATGCTCGCCCAGTACATCGCCTCCTGGCAGGCGGGCACCTCCGGCACCACCGCCCAGTCCTGGCTGACCACCGCGCACAACGCCATGTCCCGGTACGCCTCGGGCGCCGCCTACCAGAACTACACGGACTCCACGCTCACGGACTGGCGCAAGGCGTACTACGGCGACGCGGCCACCCGCCTCACGACCCTCAAGAGGCAGTACGACCCGAACCGCTTCTTCACATTCCCGCAGGCGCTGTAAGGGGGGCCGGGGGCTGATTTCAGCCCGTCCGGCGTTTGAGGAGGAGGCCGTTCAGGCCGAAGCGGGGGTCTGGGGGCGGCAGCCCCCAGGTACGGGACGGGTAGGGGCGGAGGGGGCGAAAACCCCCAAGGCCGGCCGACTACGCGGCGAGGTCCCGCTCCTCGGGCAGCTCCGCAGGAGCCCCCGGAATCAGCGCCTCCTGCCCCGCGGGGGCCACCCCCCGCGCCCGGATCAGCCACCCGGCCCGCGGGGACCGCTCCACGGCCTTCATGACGGGTGTGAGCAACGCCATCGCAAGCGGCGACAGCAGCAGAGCGACCGCCGTGCCGAGCGCGAACCCGCCGACGACGTCCGTCGGGTAGTGCACGCCCATGTACACCCGGCAGAAGCCTTCGAGCAGCGCGAGCCCGATCCCCGCCAGCCCGAACTTCCGGTTCGCCACGAACAGCCCGACCCCCATCGCCATGGTGAGCGTCGCGTGATCGCTGACGAAGGAGAAGTCGGTCTTGCCGGAAACCAGGACGTCCAGCCCCTGGTGGTCGACGAAGGGGCGGGGTCTCTCCACGAAGCCCCGTATCGGCACGTTCACCAGCAGCGCGATGCCGGCGGCCAGCGGCGCCCACACCAAGGCGGCCACGGACGACGCGGCATCGCCACCACCACGCCGCCGCACGGTCCACCAGCACCACAGCACCAGCAGGACCATGGCGAGCAGCAGCCCGTACTCGCCCACGAACTCCATGCCCCGGTCGAACCAGTGCGGCGCATCCTTGGCCAGGCCATTGATGTCGTAGAGCAGCTCGACGTCGGGGTTCGAACCGGATTCGGCGAGTCCAGCCATGGTGCTGCGGCCCCTTCGTCGTCTTTCCCGCGCGCGCACCCTTTCGTGCGCGGCTCGATCCACCCCCGTGGTCGTAGAACCGCTAGAACCGCGTCATAGATCAGCGCTACGTCAAAAGGAACGCACAGTCCCCAGTCATACGTTCCACCCTCCACCGAATGATCACGCAGACGTTATCGAAGAGAGACACATCTCCGCAGCTCAGGGGGTGCGTTCACACAGAGGTGGGCAATGCTTTCGCGCCATCTTCGGTCACCCGGGTGGCACCGAAGTAGTCGGGGGTGTCGACGGGGTCGAACCGAATCACGGCGCCCGACCTCGGAGCGTCGATCATGTACCCGCCGCCCACATAGATCCCCACGTGCCGGATGGCCCGCGAGTCGGTGAGGTCGTCCGAGAAGAAGACCAGATCCCCGGGGAGCAGCTCCTCCCTCTTCGGGTGCGGCCCGGCGTTGTACTGATCGTTGGCGACCCGCGGCAGTTCGACCCCCACACTCTCGTACGCGGCCTTCGTCAGCCCCGAGCAGTCGAAGCGTCCGCCCTGGTCAGCGGTACCGTTGCCGCCCCACAGATAGGGCGTGCCGAGTTTCTTCTGCGCGTACGTGATCGCCGCCGCGGCCTGCTTCGAGGGGTCCACCCGGGTCACCGGCGCGGCGAAGCTCTTCGAGAGCGTCGTGATCGTCTTCACATAGTTCCGGGTCTCCTTGTACGGGGGCACGCCTCCGTACTTGATGACCGCGTAGGCCCCCGCGTTGTAGGCGGCGAGCATGTTCTCGGTGACGTTCCCCGGCGCGTTCTTCACGTAGGAGGCGAGCTGGCAGTCGTACGAAGCGGCCGACGGAATCGCGTCATTCGGATCCCATACGTCGCGGTCGCCGTCCCCGTCGCCGTCGACTCCATGGGTGGCCCAGGTCCCCGGGATGAATTGCGCTATCCCTTCCGCTTTCGCCGGACTCTTGGCATTCGGGTTGAACCCGCTCTCCTGATACAACTGGGCGGCCAGCAGCGCGGGATTGATGGCGCTGCACAGATTGCCCCACTTCTGTACGAGCGTCTGGTACGCGGCGGGCACGGCTCCCTTGGCGAGCGCGACCGCGCCTGAGCCCATCCCGTTGGCGAGGTTCCCCGCGACCATGTAGACGCCGACGGCGAGCAGCATCACGAAGCTGATCCCGGCCCCGACGGCAGCGGTCGCTACGATCCATGCCTTACGCACCGTCAACCGCCCCTCGCCGCCCAGGAGTCCGCCGACCGTCAGTCTAGAGGCGGGCCCCGCGCCGCGGGACGATCACACACAAGGAGAAACCGCACGTGGCGACCCCGCCCCCGCACTCGAACCCGCCCCAGGGCAACCCTTTTGCCCCGCAAGGCGGTTACGCGCCAAACGGGGCGCCGGCGTATGGCCAGAACCCGTACGCGCAGAACACGGCGTACGGTCAGCCGCCGTACGCACAGAGCCCGGCAGCCACGCCTCGGACTCCGGCGTACGGCCAGAACCCGCCGTACGCCCAGAACCCGGCGCCCGGCGAGAACCCGTACGCCCCCGCAGGCGGCCACGCCTACGCGGCCGCCCCGCCACCCCTCACCCCCGGCTGCCGCATATGTGCCTCGCAGCCGGCCGGAGACATGACCATCCGTCAGCACACCGGACTGCTGGTCGCGATGCGCTTCTCCAAGATGGAGGGCCCGTTCTGCCGCTCCTGCGCCACCGCGATCCACCGCGAGATGACGGCGAAAACGCTGGCGGGCGGCTGGTGGAGCCCGGTGTCGCTGGTCCTCTTCACCCCGCTGACGCTGCTGTGGAACCTCTTCGTCCGCACGAAGATCAGAAAGCTTCCGCACCCGACGACGCCGTCCCCGACGGGGGTCGCCATGGACCAGGGCAAGCCGGTCTTCCAACGCCCGCTGGCGTACGTCTTCCTGATCCTGCCGCTGCTGTGGCTCGCCCTGTACCTCTCCAACGAGATGTCGAGCTAGCTCGTCGTGGCTGCCTCGCGATAGAGCGCTGCGGCTTCGTTCCCGAGGACGACGCTGTACGAGACGTCGTCGGTGTCGCCGCCCTGCTGGTGCCCGCCGATGACGCCGACGACTTCCCCGTCGCCGTTCACCCAGGGGCTGCCGCTCGTCCCCCCGGCGAAGTCGGGGCAGACGATGCGCTGTTGCGTACGGCTGTGGAGGGTCGGCTTGTTGGTACAGGTGAGGGGCGCGTCGAGGGCGCTGGGGTATCCGGTGACGGTGACGGCGGTGGCTCCGGTGGCTCGCCCCGCCGCGAAGGCATTGGCACCGACGACGTCCTCGACGCCCTTGCCGCCCTGGTCGGCCACGACGGCGAAGGCGACATCACTGTCCTCGTCCTGCCCACCGGTCCAGGCGTCGCCGCGGTACGTCTTCCCGATGCTCCAGACCCCGTACGGCGCCTTGCCGTCCCGGTAGCCGGGCACAAATACGAGGTTTCCGCCGCCGTCCAGACAGTGCGCAGCCGTGACGATCAGGTCGTGCCCGCTACTGCGCACCACGGACGCCGTACAGAAGTGCCGGCCGCCGAGTCCACCGCTGAAGATCGCCCCGACTCTCACGCTCTGCCGGGTCACGGCGGCCTGCACGGTCACCCCGAACGGCCCGGGACCGTCGTCGGCGGCCGCCAGGGACGAGGACGTGGCCGCCAGCAGCACGGCAGTGCCCAGCAGCGCGTACCGGCGGGGTCCGGTGAGACGTGTGGTGCGTTTCATCGACCCTCACCTTGCCGCAGGCGGGTGAGAAAAACCCTCGGACCACTCTGAGAATCATCCGTGAGTGGACGCCGTCCGGCATCCCGAGTGGTCCGGCAGGGGCACGGGTTCGCCGTACTTCCGGGCAGCATGTCCTGGTGGGCGCCATGGCCGGGGCGAGTGTGCGACGCCCAGGTGCCGTTGCGGGTAGGTCACCCCACGGGCCATTCGGCTCGCGCGCACTCGGCCCACAGCAGCTTCCCGCCCTTCGATGCGCCCAGCTCCCTGAGCACGGAGGCACCCCACGAGTCGGCGCAGGCCCGTACCAGGGGCAGACCGCGACCGTGTTCGGCGTCCGCCGGGGCGGCGCGCGGGGGTGCCTCGCCGAAGCCGGGCGGGACCCGCGGATCGGTGTCCCACACAGCGATCCGGACCCGGTCCGGCTCAACGGAGAGGAGACGGAGGGCATACGGGCCCCGCGTGTGCAGATGCGCGTTCGTGAGCAGTTCGGACGCCAACAACTCGGCGGTGGGGGCGAGCTCGGTGAGGCCATGGGCGGCCAGGACGGTCCGGAGGGTGGCCCGGGCGATACCCGGGGCGCGGGGATCGTGCGGGAGTTGAAGGGTGTAGGACCAGGGCGGGGATACGGTTGCCATGGAAGTCTCCGATCACGGAGGGGAGTTGGGTGGTGTCATGGCGTGGAATGTCGTTACGTTGCCCAGTGACCGCGGCCGCTCCGTCGAGCGGGGTGCTTCTGAGCGGGGCCCGAGCTATAAAGTAGCGGCATCCATAAAAGGTCTTACACGGTTTCCGAGAAAGCCCTGATCTATCACCCGCGTGGGTGACCTGCTGCACCAGGAAGGCGGGCCAGCCCGTGAGAAACAACCCGACGGGTCGTCAACTCCGGTTGGGTACCGAGCTGCGCAAACTCCGAGAGCGCGCCGGACTGACCTCCACCCAGGCCAGCAAGCTGCTCGGCGTACAGCAGAACCAGATCAGCAACGTGGAAGCCGGACGCGCTGGGGTGAGCCCCGAGCGGGTGCGCGCCTTGGCCTGTCATTACGACTGCGGGGACAAGGCCCTCGTCGAGGCGCTCAGTGACATGGCGACCGAGCGCACACGCGGCTGGTGGGAGGAGTACCGGGAGATCCTGCCCGCCGTGCTCCTCGATCTCGCCGAGGTCGAGCACCACTCCACGATGCTGCGGACTGCCGTCACGGTGCACATCCCCGGCCTCTTCCAGACCACGGACTACGCCCGCGAGATCTTCCGCCAGGACGTACCCGAGATGTCTCCGCCGGACGTCGAGCACAGGGTGTCGTTCCGCGTGAAGCGGCAAGCGGTCCTCTACCGGGACTCCCCGACACCGCAGCATGCAATCATCCACGAGGCGGCGCTGCGCATGCAGTTCGGGGGACGGTCCGTGACCGGCGCGCAGCTCAAGCACCTTCTGGACATGACCGAACGGCCGCACGTCACCGTCCACGTGATCCCGTTCGACGCCGGCGCCTTCCCCGGCTCGGGCCAGTCGATCTACTACGCCCAGGGCCCGTTGCCTCCACTCGACACGGTGAACCTGGACCAGTCCCACGGTCCGGTGTTCCTCGACTCCGAGGCCCAACTCGACAAGTACCGCGTCCTGCTCGACCGTATGGAGGCCACGTCGCTGCCGCCCGCCCAGTCACGGGACTTCATCCACAAAGTCATCCAGGACCTGTGAAGGAAACCAAGATGCCCAAGCTCACCTGGCAGAAGTCGTCCTACTGCGCCCAGGGCAACTCCTGCGTATACGTTGCCGCCACCAACAGGGCCGGAACGATCCATCTCACCGAAAGCAGCGATCCGAGCCGATCCAAACTCGGCGTCACCCCCAGGGCCTTCGGCGCCCTCATCCACGTGCTCAAGGAGAACGCCCACCGTGGCTGACGTCCCCCCGAACCTCACCTGGGAGCGCGCCGCCCCGCCCGACGCCACCGGCCCCGGCCCCTGGATCGAACTCGCCTTCGGCGACAACGACCTGGTCTACATCCGCGAGACCAGCGACCCCGAGAACGTCGTCACGACCACCCAGAAGAAGTGGGACGCGTTCGTACTGGGCGTACAGGCCGGCGAGTTCGACCACTTCGTGGAGGGCCTGGAGGACGTGGAGCCCTCGGCGCCCTCTGACCCTCGCCGGTGAAGTGCCCGTAGGAACGGAACGCACCCCCTGTGAGCAGAGCCCCCCTGCGGCCTCCGCCGGCCGGTGCCATCTGTGAGTGGGGATCCACCGGCGGTGTCCGGAACGGGCGCGGGCAAGCAGCCGCGGCCCGTTCCGCCATCCTGGCCCGAAGGCCGAACCTGCTGTTCAAACCCCATGAGACGGCTGTGAGTTGAGTCAAGCCACCGTCAGCTTCGCGCCATCGAGCGGCCATTGACCAGTCACGCCCACACCTCGTTCGGTATTGCGGAAGTAAGGATTCCATAAGCCTCTTGTTGTCGCGTACTCAACAAGAGATGGTCTTGCGCGGGCCGCTCGGCCCACCGCTGGGGACACCGCACCGGCGGCGCACCTGCACTGCCCCTGTCAACCACTCTCAGGAGGCTGTACGTTGCGCACCACTCACCCCCAAAGACCTGCCGTACGCGGCAGCGGGCGCCTCGGCCGCACCGCCGCGGCCGCACTCGGCGCCGCGGCGCTCGTCCTCGCCGGCCTCGGCGGCGCCACAGCGGCGGACGCCCAGGCCCGCGTCGCGAAGGCCACCCCCCACGTCAGCTGGACCAGGGCATGCTCGACGCCCACCAAGGCGGACGTCGCGGCCTGCAACGCCAAGCGCGTCACCGGCGGCGTCACCGAGTACATGGCGGAGAAGGCGTATGCCAAGGGCGTCACCCCCAAGGCCGCCGACGCGTCGACGCCCTCCGGCTTCGGACCGACGGACCTCCAGGCCGCCTACGGCCTGACCTCGGCCGCGGCCTCCAACGGCTCCGGCGAGACCATCGCCATCGTCGACGCCTACAACGACCCCAACGCCGAGGCGGACCTGGCGACCTACCGCTCGTACTACGGCCTGTCGGCGTGCACCACCGCCAACGGCTGTTTCAAGAAGGTCAGCCAGACGGGGTCCACGACCGGACTGCCCTCCAGCAACACCGGCTGGGCCGAGGAGATCTCCCTCGACCTCGACATGGCCAGCGCCATCTGCCCGAAGTGCAACATCCTGCTCGTCGAGGCCAAGTCCGCCACCATGGCCAACCTCGGCACCGCGGTGAACGAAGCCGTCACCCTCGGCGCGAAGTACGTCTCCAACAGCTACGGCGGCTCCGAGTCGTCCTCCGACACCTCCTACGACACCTCGTACTTCAAGCACACGGGTGTCGCCATCACCGTCAGCGCGGGCGACTCGGGCTATGGCGCCGAGTACCCGGCGGCCTCGCAGTACGTCACCTCCGTCGGTGGCACCGCGCTCACCAAGGCCACCTCGACCACCCGCGGCTGGACCGAGACGGTCTGGAAGACCAGCAGCACCGAGGGCACCGGCTCGGGCTGCTCCGCGTACGACACCAAGCCGAGCTGGCAGACCGACACGGGCTGCACCAAGCGCACCATCTCCGACGTCTCGGCCGTCGCCGACCCGGCCACCGGCGTCGCGGTCTACGACTCGTACGGCATCACGGCGGGCTGGTACACCTTCGGCGGCACCAGCGCCTCGTCGCCCATCATCGCGGGCGTCTACGCCCTCGCGGGCACCCCGTCCACCGGCTCCTACCCCGCGAAGTTCCCGTACACGGCGGCCGGCACCTCGGCCCTCAACGACGTGACCTCGGGCAACAACGGCACCTGCACCACCAGCTACCTCTGCACCGCCACGTCCGGCTACGACGGCCCGACCGGCTGGGGCACCCCGGAGGGAGTCGCGGCCTTCACCGGCTGACCTCCGGGGAGCGGGGAGCCGCCGGGGGAGCGTGGGGATCCCCGGCAGCACCTGATGAACGGGTCGCGGCAACCAGCCGCGACCCGTTTCGCCGTGCCGAGAGGCGAGGGATAGCCTTTGGATCACCGGGCCGGCGGTCGGCGTCCACATCCCGCAGACGCGACGACCCGGAGAACATCGGCTCGACGGCCCGTCAGAAACGGGACGCGCGCACGGCGTACGTACGAGACGGGCTGGGCGTGCGCTTCGTAGAAGGGGCTAACGACGGAACCACACGACAGGTTCCGCTCCGACTTCATTGCCCGGCGTAACCTGCCGTGATACACAGAGTGACCATGCAACCCTTCGCATACCGCCGCACGTCCCCCTCATGGGTTCCGCGCACGCCGGTGACAAGGGTTTCGTGCGAAACCCGCCAATCAATGACGCCAAGTCGACATACGACAGCGTCATTGTCGGCGAGAATGGGCCCGACCTCTGCGCGCAGTGGCAGGGGGTGCAGAACTACCCACTAGGGGCGGTGACTTACATGCTTTTCGCAGCCGATAAGGGCGACATCACCACGATCATCGGCGGGATCGCTCCGGACTGGGGTCCCTTCGGCAGCCTGGGCAACGAAGCGAAGGTGATGATCGAGGTCGTGATGGCGGTCGCCATCCTGCTCTGCCTCGGCATCGCGATCTGGGGAGCGGCCAAGCAGCGTATCGGCGCGACCGCCCTCCGCGACACCTTCAGTGCCGAACAGGGCAAGGGCCTCATCATCGCGGGCCTCACCGGAGTCTTCATCATCGGATCGCTCGGCACACTCTTCACCATCGTGTACGGCATGGCTGTCTAGGCCCGGCCACGCCTGGCGCTCCGTCAGTCCCCGGCCGGGCGCGCCCGGATCTCTCCCTTCCGACCCACCCGTCCGTCGTGCCCACCGGCTGAGGTTGCGTTTCCCTGATGTCGAGTCACCACACCGCGCCCGCGCGGGAACCAGCACGGCTACCGTCGTACTACTTGGTTCAGCGAGAGGTTGAGGGGGCGTACGCGACATGAGTCTCGGTGACGAACCCGGCTACGGCGACGCCTCGCGCGGCGAGGACGGGGGGTACGGCGGCTCTGGCCAGACCCGGACCCGGCTCCCCGACCGCCCCGGCGACGTCTACGGCGGTGCCCGCCGCGGGCGGTCCTCCTCCCGGAGCCTGGTCACGGTCGTCGGTGTCGTCGTCCTGCTGATCGCCGCGATCGCCTTCGCGAACCGTGGAGGGGACGATTCCTCTTCGGGCAACGGCGACAACGACAAGGCGAAGACCTCACCCACGGCGGCGTCGGGGACACGGCCGGTGGAGTCGAAGGCGGCGGGGATTCCCTCGGGGTTCGCGCAGAGCGAGCAGGGGGCGCAGAGCGCGGCGGCGAACTATGCGGTGGCGTTGGGTTCGGCCGACATGTTCAACAAGGCCAGACGGGACCAGATCCTCGAGGCCATCATCACCCCGTCCCGGGTGACGGATTTCGAAGCGACGCTGGACAAGGCGTACACCCCTCAGTTCAACAAGAACGTCGGTCTGAACGAGGACGGCTCGGCGCCCCACGGCTACACGTTCGTCTCGCGTACGAGCCCGATCGGCACCAAGGTGACCGCGTCCTCCAGTGACGCGGCGACCGTCGAGGTCTGGTGCGGCGGTCTTCTCGGCCTCGCGGGCCAGAACTCCACCAACCCCGTCACCAGCAGCTGGTTCACCATCACCATGAAGTTGAGGTGGACCGGCGGCGACTGGAAGATCGTCACGCACTCTCAGAAGGACGGCCCCGCGCCCGTCCCGGGCGACGACCGGGCCTCCAGCGCAGACGACATCGCGAAGGCTGTCGAGGAGTACGGAGGGTTCACGTATGCCCGCTAACCATCGCGTACTCAAGCTCACCGCGGCCGTCGGGGCCGTACAGGCCACCGCGGTGCTGCTGGCCACCCGGGCCGTTGCCGCACCCAAACCGTCGCCGTCATCGAGCAGCGATCCCTGCGGCCTGATTCACGGCCCCGCCAAGAACTACTGCGAAGGCGACAGCGGCAGCAAGGGCACCGGAGGCAGCCTCGACCCCACCTCCACCCTCGACCCCCTCTCCTCCCTCGCAAAGGGCTGCGCCGACGCCGCCTCCTGGACCATCGACAAGCTCTCCGCCGCCGTCAACGACACGGCGAACGTCGACTTCACGAACCCCAAGTTCCTGCAGCAGTACGCCGTCGTCTTCGCGGCGTCCACGATCCTCACGCTCCTCCTCTGGCTGCTGGCGGTCGCGAAGAGGGCGGTGCGGGGTGTCCCGCTCACCACCGCGCTGTCGGAGGCGATCGGGTTCCTGTGGCTGACGGTGCTGGCGTCGGCCTTCACCCCGCTGATCCTCTACACCGTCGTCTCGGCGACGGACGGTGTCACCGAGGTCCTCGCCAAGACCACCGGCAACCAGACGGACACCTTCTTCGGGACGTTCTCCGGCGCGCTGGGCAAGGGCGAGAACATCGGCGGCGGCCCGATCATGCTGATCGTCGTGTCGCTGGTGTCGATCCTCGCGGCGGGGGTCCTGTGGCTGGAGCTGGTGATCCGGGCCGCGCTGCTCTACGTCGGCGCGCTGCTCGGGACCGTCGTCTACGCGGGTCTGGTCGACAAGAACCTGTGGGGCCATGTCCGCCGCTGGGCAGGCATCATGATCGCGGTGATCCTGGTGAAGCCGGTGATCGTGATCGTGCTGGGGCTCGCCGGGGCACTGTCCACCGACAGCGGCCCGGACGCCTTCTCCGCCGTCGTCTCCGGCCTCGCCATCATCCTGCTCGCCATCTTCGCCAGCGCGATGATCTACCGCTTCGTGCCGGGCTTCGGCGACGAGATCGCCAATTCCCGCAACAACCGCATCATGCAGGGCGCCGAGAGCAAGGCCGCGGCCGTGATCAGCTCGCCGGCCACCCTGGTCGCGCAGGGCATCAAGACCCACAGCTCTCGCGCCGACAACAACGGCGGCGGAGGCGGTGGCAACCAGCCCCGCCCCGCCAACCCGGCGTCCGGCGGTGTGGCCGCGCACAGCACGCGTACATCGAACGGAGGCGGCGGATCTGTCCCCTCCGCCGCACCGCCACCGCGTACCAGCCCGGCCAACACCCCGCACGCAAGCAGCACCCGCAACAGCAGTACCAACCGCACGGGAGGTGAAGGGCGTTGACGACCGAGTCCCACGTGTCCCATCCGGTCACGCCCCGCCGTACATATCTGATCGGCCGCGCCCGGCCGAACGCGATCGTCGGCCGGAATCGTGAATCCGGCGAGATCGCGCTGATCATCGCGGGCGCGTTCCTCGGCATGATGTGCGGCCTGCTCGTCCCCGTCCTGTCCCTGCGGATCGTCTTGCTCATGGGCTTCCCGCTCCTTGCGCTGGCCGCGGTGTACGTCCCGTACAAGCGCCGTACGTTCTACAAGTGGTTCGAGATCAACCGCAGTTACAAGCGGACCCTGCGCCAGGGGACGACGTACCGGTCGAACGTCATGGAGGCGGGTACGCACCTCGACGGCCGTGAGATCGAGATCGGACCGCCACCGGGTATCGGCCGCATCTCGTGGCTCGCGGCGCCCTTCGGCCCGGACGAGATCGCCGTGCTCCTGCACGCCGACCGCCGTACGGTCACCGCGGCGATCGAGATCGAAGGTCCCGGCGTCGGCCTGCGCGACAGTGAGGACCAGGAAGCCCTCGTGGACCGCTTCGGGACCCTCCTCAAGCACGTCGCGAACGGCGACGGCTTCGTCACCCGGCTGCAGATGCTCGCGCGCACCCTGCCCGCCGACCCGGACGCACACGCCAAGGACGTCGCCGTACGAGGGGACGAGCGGGCCCCCGGCTGGCTGCAGCAGTCGTACGACCAACTCCAGTCCATGGTGTCCACGAGCAGCGAGCAGCACCGGGCGTATCTCGTCGCGTGCATGCACTACTCGCGCGAACTCGCCGCCGAGGCACAGGCGATGGCGCGGGCGGCGCGGCCCCAGGGCGGGAAGAAGCTCGACCGGGACGCGGGCCTCGCCGTCGTCATGGCGCGCGAGCTCACCGACATCTGCTCCCGGCTCCAGGAAGCCGACATCCGCGTACGGCAGCCGCTCGGTCAGGGGCGGCTCGCCTCCCTCGTGCACTCGATGTACGACCCGGACCACCCGATCGACCACATCCAGGCGATGACCAAGCGCAACGCCTGGCCCGCCGAACTCGACGCCATGGAGCCCACCTACCTCCAGGCGAAGACCCGCGAGTCCTCCACCCGCGCGCCCTGGTGCCACGCCACGGCCTGGGTGAAGGAGTGGCCGATGACGCCGGTGGGGGTCAACTTCCTCGCCCCGCTGCTCGTCCACACCCCGGACGTGATCCGGACCGTGGCCGTCACGATGGACCTCGAACCCACCGAGGTCGCCATCGAGCGCATGCTGACCGAGAAGACGAACGACGAGGCCGAGGCCAGCCGCGCCGCCAAGATGAACCGCACCGTGGACCCGCGCGACGTCGCCTCGCACAACCGCCTGGACCAGCGGGGCGAGGACCTCGCCAGCGGAGCCGCCGGCGTGAACCTCGTCGGCTACATCACGGTCTCCGCCCGCTCGCCGGAAGCCCTCGCCCGCGACAAGCGGACGATCCGCGCCTCGGCCGGCAAGTCGTATCTGAAGCTGGAGTGGTGCGACCGCGAGCACCACCGCGCCTTCGTCAACACACTGCCGTTCGCCACCGGAATCCGCAGGTAGGGGCTGATGTTCTGATGCGGGATCCGCTGTCCGCCGCCACGGACACCTTCACGTCCTTCCTCTTCGGCAAGGTCGAGACGACCCGCCTCCCCGTGCGCACCTCCACGGGCCAGGCCCAGGCGGTCTACCTGCCGACCGCCGCGCCCGGCCTCGGCGACTCCGGCGTCATCATCGGCCGCGAGGTGTACTCCGGGAAGGGCTACATCTACGACCCCTTCCAGCTGTACGGGCAGCAGCTGCCGGCCCCGCACTGGCTGGTCCTCGGTGAGTCCGGCAACGGCAAGTCGGCCCTGGAGAAGACGTACGTCCTCCGCCAGTTGCGCTTTCGCGACCGCCAGGTCGTCGTCCTCGACGCACAGGGCGAGGACGGCGTCGGCGAATGGAACCTGATCGCGGAGGAGCTGGGAATAACTCCCATCCGGCTCGACCCGACAGCGGCCCTCGACATGGGTATCCGGCTCAACCCGCTCGACCCTTCGATCACGACGACGGGCCAGCTGGCGCTGCTCCGGACGATCATCGAGGTCGCGATGGGCCATGGCCTCGACGAGCGCTCGGGCTTCGCCCTGAAGGTCGCGCACGCGTATGTGAACGAGACGATCGTCGAGCGCCAGCCGGTGCTGATGGACATCGTCGAGCAGCTGCGGCACCCCGAGCCGGAGTCCGCCGAGGCGATGAACGTCGCCATAGACGACGTACGGGCGTGGGGCCTGGACGTGGCCCTGGTCCTGGACCGCCTGGTCGACGGTGACTTGAGGGGCATGTTCGACGGCCCGACCACGGTCGGCATCGACCTCGACGCGCCCCTGATCGTCTTCGACCTGTCGCACATCGACCGCAACTCGATCGCCATGCCGATCCTGATGGCGATCGTGGGCGTGTGGCTGGAGCACACATGGATCCGCCCCGACCGGAAGAAGCGCATCTTCCTGGTCGAGGAGGCCTGGCACATCATCAACAGCCCCTTCGTGGCCCAACTCTTCCAGCGCCTGCTGAAGTTCGGCCGACGGCTGGGTCTGTCCTTCGTGGCGGTGGTCCATCACCTGTCCGACGTGGTCGACGGCGCGGCGGCGAAGGAGGCCGCCGCGATCCTGAAGATGGCGTCGACAAGGACGATCTACGCCCAGAAGGCGGACGAGGCGCGGTCGACGGGCCGTGTCCTGGGCCTGCCCAGGTGGGCGGTCGAGATCATCCCGACACTGACCCCCGGCATC
The DNA here is from genome assembly GCF_044457265.1 of Streptomyces sp. NPDC050564. Taxonomy (NCBI): domain Bacteria; kingdom Bacillati; phylum Actinomycetota; class Actinomycetes; order Kitasatosporales; family Streptomycetaceae; genus Streptomyces; species Streptomyces sp. NPDC050564. Next base: position 208,816 of record NZ_JBITGS010000019.1, read on the forward strand.
GCGGTCTGGGACGTCAACGGCAACGTCCAAGTGGTGAAACACCTCATCACCGAGACCGAGCGCCCCCTCGTCTTCACCGACCGCGCCATGACCGAGTCCTCAGCGGACCTCCTCTCCGACGACGCCCTGCGCGCCGCGGAGTTGGAGGCGGAGGAGCGGGCCGCGGCCTTCGTGGAGCAGCACCTCAGCGATCTCGACGACTCCTCCGAGTCCACAGTGGCGTGAGAGGTGGCGTGAGATGAGACAGGACCAGCGTGACGGGCGTCGCGAAGGAGAAGGCGGCATCCCTGACGGGCTGTTGGTCGGGGTACTCGCCTTCCTCCTCGGCATGACGCTGATGGTGTGGACGGCCACGGGCCTCGCGGCCTGGTTCGCCCGGGGCGCCTGGCCCGACGCGGTCACGTTCTCGCACACCCCCCTGGCCATGCGCCATCTGATCGGCCGACCGCACGACATCACGGGAGCCTGGCCCGACACCCCCGCAGCCCAGCTGTCCGGCTATGGGCTCTTCTGGGGCCTGTTCATCGGCCAGTTGATGGTGCTGCTGGTCCTGACGGTGTTCGTGATGGGGTCGGTGGCGCGGTGGAGAGTGGGACGAGCGAGACGGAGGGCGGAGGCCGGCGGTGCGGTGGAGGTACCGAGGCAGGGGAGAGTGCCGCACACGCCGGCGGCCCCCCAGCCGACGACGGCCTCGTCGAGGGCTCCTTTGACAGCTGACGGTGCATCGGCAGACGGATGGGAAACCGCGCGCGCCGAAGACGCTGCCTCGCAACCCATAGCGACGCCCCAGCCGATGTCGGCGGCTTCTTCGGCAGCTGACGGTGAACGGGCGGGCGAGCGGGAGGACATGCGCGCCGACGGCGCGGTCCTGCCAACGGTGGCGGCGCAGCCGCGGGAACGGGGCGAACGCGCGGCCGGGTGGGCAGCACGCCCCACAGGCACTGTCGTCCTCGCCCCCGCCGAAGCCCGCCACACCACCGCCACCCAAGCCGTCCGAGACGCCGAGGGCCCGGCCCTGGTCATCACCTCGAACCCCAGGACCTGGTCGGAGACGAAGGACGCCAGAGCCAAGCTGGGCCCGGTCCTCCTCTACGACCCCTCGCACCTGTGCGACACCCCGGCCCGCCTCCACTGGTCCCCGGCAACGGGCTGCGAGGACAAGGCCACGGCGGCGGCAAGAGCGGCCGCGATACTCGCCCCCGTACGCCCCACCGCCAAGGTCGACCAGGCAATGGCAGACTCTGCGGAAACGCTCCTGCGCAGCTATCTGCACGCCGCCGCCGTGGAGGGAAAACCCTTCCGCCACGTCCACCGCTGGGCCCAGGGCACCCAGGTACAGGACGCCGTACGAGCCCTCCGGACGAACCCCAAGGCCGCATCCGGCGCCGCGGGCGAACTCGAGGCCGCCCTCACCTCGCATCCCGAACGCCGCGACATCGCCCAGGAGTTGACGGCTCGCGCCCTCTCCTCCCTCTTCACGGTGAACGTCCGCGAGGCCTGCACTCCGAACCGAAATGACAGCCTCGCCTTGGATTCCTTCGTCAACGAAGGGGGCACGCTTTATGTGGTCGGTGAACCCATCGAGGACCCCAAGGCGAACCCCGGCGCGATGCCACTCCTGACGGCCCTCGCCTCAAGCGTGGTCGAGCGCGGCCGGCGCATGGCCGAACGGTCATCCTCCGGTCGCCTCGACCCACCACTTGCTCTCGTCCTGGACGACGTAGCGGCGGTGGCCCCGCTCCCCCAGCTCCCGGACCTCCTGGCCGGCGGGGCGAACCGGGGCCTCCCGACCCTCGCCCTGCTCCGCTCCCAGGAACAGGCGAGATCCCGCTGGCCCCAGTACGAACTCCCGGTCTGACCGAGGATCGGGCAGGCACTGGGCAAGGACCAGGCTCGGAGCAGGCGCGAAGCAGGCAAGACCACGCAGGACCAGTGCAAGCGCCAGGACCAGGACCAGGCTCACGTAGGAGCTAGACGCCCCGCGAGCTCCCCCGAGTGATCACGAACTCCAGCTCCCGCTCCCCCGGCGCCCCCGGCACCTCCGCGGTCTCACCGGTCGGCACGAACCCCGCCTTGCGGTAGAACGCCTCGGCGCGACCGTTCTTCTCGTGCACGAACAGCCGTACGCGATCGAGCCCGATCCCCCAGCACCATTCAATGGCGGCGTCGAACAGCGCCCCCGTCACCCCGGCCCCGCTCCCGCGGTGCTCGGGCCGGACGAAAACACCCACCAGATGCCCCTGGCTCCGCTCGACCAGGGTGCCGAAGGGGTCCTGCGACCCGGCCTCCTCGACCAACACGGTCACGGAGCCGCCCCACTCCCCGTCCTCACCCACGGCGACGAACTGCTGGCGCTCGGTCGTCCCCACCGCGGCCCCCGCGGCACGCTCCCGCCAGAACGCGTCGGGCCTGGCGGCGGCATCCTCGTACGTCTCCAGGAACGCAAGATGCGCGACGGGATCCCGCAAGGCGGCGAGCCGGAGCTCCTTCACCTTGGCCCACTCGTCGGAACATATGGAACGGATCACGTGGTTCATGGGGGCCACGTTATTACGCGTGTACGACATCACCCACCGGTTATCCACCCTGCCTACGCCCGCCGTGCGGGCCCCCGTCATGCTCTTCCCTGAACGCACATTGATCCAGGGGAGAATGCCGCATGTCCAAGGTCCAACTAGAGGAACTCCGCGAGGTCATCCACCCTGCGGGCAAACTGGACAGCAGGGCGGAGCACTGGGCCGGCCGCCTCTACATGCGTGCGCTCTCGCTGAGGGTGACCCGCCTGATGCTGGGCACGCGCTTCTCGCCGAACCAGATCACGACGGTGATGGTCTTCGCGGGCGTACTCTCCGGAGTCGCCCTGGTCCCGCCCGGCCTCGGCGGCGCCGTGCTCTCCGTGGTCTTCATGCAGCTGTACCTGCTGCTGGACTGCGTGGACGGCGAAGTGGCCCGCTGGCGCAAGCAGTTCAGCCCGCTCGGGGTCTATCTGGACCGCCTCGGCGCCTACCTCGCCGACGCCGCCGTCATGGTCGGCATGGGCATCCGCGCCTCCGAACTCGGCCTGGACCCCTACCTGGTGGCCGGCCTTGCGGCGGCCATCGGTGTGCTGCTCCTGAAGTCGTCCTCCGACCTCGTCCACGTGGCCCGCTCCGACAGCGGCATGGAGAAGGCCACCGACCAGTCCGTCGTCCCGCGCTCCAGCGGTCTCGCCCGAGTCCGCCGCCTCACCTCGGCCGTCGGCCTGCACAGACTGGTCAACGGCATCGAGTGCACCCTGTTGCTGCTCGTCACGGCGATCGTCGACCTGGCGCTCGGCGACCTGACGGCGACGAAGGTCGCGACGGTGGCCGTGACGGCGATCGTCTGGCTCCTCGTCCCTGCCCACATCGTCTCGATCGTCGCGTCGTCCCGCCTGAAGTAGCCCTCCCCAAGGCAATGGCCCCCACTCCCCTCGGGGGGTGGGGGCCTACGTACGTCACTCAATCATCGTCATCCGGGTCTGCCAGGTCTGCCAGGTCTGCCACCTGATCATTGGGCACAGCCCGGGCAGACGCCTGTAGGGACTGGGTGCCCTGACCGGCGTTGCTCACCAGGAGCATGCTCTTGTCGGGCGGGAGCACGGCGTCGAGTCGGAGGTTTCCGAGCCGAGCCTGGTGGCCGGCGGGAGTGACTTTGTATCCGACGGGGGTGCACGGCGATAGCGCGAGAAGGTGACCGGAGAGGGGACTACGAGGGATGATTGACGTGGACATGACTGCACCACGAACGCGAAAAAGCCCCAACTCCGGGTGTATACCCAAGAGTTGAGGCTTTCTCTAAAATTAGTTCGGCGGCGTCCTACTCTCCCACAGGGTCCCCCCTGCAGTACCATCGGCGCTGTAAGGCTTAGCTTCCGGGTTCGGAATGTAACCGGG